>JAPPLF010000099.1 GCA_028874215.1 Acidobacteriota bacterium | reverse complement strand
GTCCGGCGGGCGCAGGAACGGTCTCGGTGCTCGCGGGACTTTCACCACGGACTGTCAAGGCGTGTCTATAATGCGCACGGGACTTCCGCCGGGCAACGATGCCGGAGGGCGGCCGCCCGGCCAGGCGAAACATCGGCCATACGAACCCGTATCCGAACGATGACCGGCGCGGTCCGCCAAGATGGGAGCACCGGTTGAATTCCGAGAGGGGATTCTTGCCGCCGGTGGCCGTGAGAGAAGAAATGGACGCTCATTACCTGGAATGGCGGCAGGGCGGCCGGCCCTGCCGGATGGAGTTGCGGAAGAAGGAGCTGTTCATCGGCCGCAGATCCGATTCGGACATCGTTCTGACCGATCCCTACGTCTCGCGGCGCCACGCCCGGTTGCAGCAGCAGGACCGGGTCTACAAGGTCATCGATCTGGACAGCACCCACGGGACCTTCGTCAATGGGAACCGTGTCCGGGAACGGCTCCTGGAGGCCGGTGACAAGATCCGGATGGGACCCGGTCACAGCGAGTTCCATTACACGGGACTGGTGGAACAGGCCGGGAACCGGACCCTGAACCTGGAGGAGTCCGTCCTGCAGCTTTCGTCGGTCCTTCCCCCCGTTGCGTCGGTTGCCTCGGAGTTGGAGAAGATCTCCCACATCCTGGATTTCCAATATCAATGGGGCCAGACGTTCTCGGCGGACCGGATGTTGGGTCAACTGCTGGAGTCGGCGTTGCGGGTGAGCGGCGCGGAGCGGGGATTTCTGCTGACCTTCTCGGGGCAGAACTTCGAATACGTGGTGGGGATGGACCACGGGGGCGATCACCTTTCCGAGAACGAGTTCAAAACCAGCCATACGGTGGTCGAGCAGGTGGCTAAACAAGGGGAGCCGCTGCTGATGACCGAGGGCATCGACCAGCAGTTCGCCGCCCAGGAGAGCATCGTCAACATGCGGCTTCGAGCCGTGGCCTGCATGCCCCTTAAGTGGATCTCCGGCGACGGCGACCGGCCGGCGGTCCGGGGCATCCTCTACCTGGACAGCCGGAAGGCCATGCACATGCTCAGCGGCCTGGATCAGAAGATCCTGAGCCGGCTGGCCCTGGAGGCCTCGAACGTCTTCGAAAAGCTGGAACTGATCCAGAGCCTGGAGGAGCGGAAGCGGGTCCAACAGGAACTGTCCCTGGCCCAGGCGACGCAACGCGCTCTTCTGCCGCAGGACCTTCCCCATTCCCCGTCCTTCAGCGTCCATGCCTCCAGCACTCCGACGCGTTACGTGGGGGGCGACTACTATGACTTTCTCGATTCCGAAAGCGATGACCTGACCGGCGTCCTGGCGGACGTGTCGGGCAAGGGCGTCCCCGCGGCGCTGTTGAGCTCTTTTCTCCAAGGGGTTCTGGAGGTTGGATTCGGCGCCAGTTTGTCCTTGGGGGAGGCTGTCAGCAGAGCCAACGACCACCTCTTCCGGAAGACTCCGAGCAACCGTTTCGTCACCCTGTTTCTCTTCCGGGTCAATCCGTCGGGCGAGGGGGAGTACGTGAGCGCCGGTCACAATCCCGCATACGTCTGCCGGGCGTCGACGGGCGGGATCGAGGAGCTCAATCCGTGCGGCATGATTCTGGGCGCCTTCGAAAACGTCACCTACGAGTCTGTTGCCTTTCGCCTGAACGCCGGAGACATTCTCGTCGTATATTCGGATGGGGTGACCGAGGCCATGGATCCGAATGGGGAGATGTTCGGCGAAGCGCGTCTGAAGGACGTTGTCCGAGAATCGGCGGCGTCCGGCGGGGCCGCGGTCCAGGAGGCCATCCTGGCAGCCGTCCAGGGTTTCATGGGTAACGCCTCGGCCTACGACGATCTCACGGTTCTGGTGGTGGAGAGGCTGGACGCCGGAAATGCCTGACGATCTGCTCGGCAGTTACGAGATCATCGGACCTCTCGGGGCAGGGGGAATGGGCGAGGTCTACCGCGCCCGGGATACGCGCCTGAACCGGCAAGTCGCCATCAAAGTCCTCCCTCCGGGCTACGCCGAGCACTCGGATCGCCTGTCCCGATTCCAGCGGGAAGCGCGGGTTCTGGCATCGCTCAACCACTCCAATATCGCCGCCATCTACGGATTCGAGGAGGCGAACGACCGGAAGTTCTTCATTCTGGAGCTGGTGGATGGGCAGACGTTGGCGGAGCTCCTGGCAGAAGGTGCTCTGCCCTTGAAGAAAGCCGTGGGTTACGCGGTGGAAATTGCGCGAGGCGTGGAGGCCGCCCACGAAAAAGGGGTCATCCACCGGGACCTGAAGCCGGCCAACGTGATGATTACGCCCGACGATCGGGTCAAGGTTCTGGACTTCGGTCTGGCCAAGGCGATCGCCGAGAGTTCCGAACCCTCGGACCTGACTCATTCTCCCACCCTGATGGACGAGAAGACGAGAGAGGGCGTGATCCTGGGGACGGCTCCCTACATGAGCCCCGAACAGGTGGAAGGGATCCCCCCGGACCCGCGGACGGATATTTTTTCCTTCGGGTCGCTGATCTACGAGATGGTCACCGGCCGCAAGGCCTTTCCGGGAAAGACTCAGGCGAGGGTGCTGGCGGGGATTCTGGAGAAGGAGCCCAGGCCCTTGGGAAACCGGGTGCGCGGCGTCCCCCGGCAATTGGAATGGGTCGTGGATCGTTGCCTTCGCAAGGATCCCGAGCGGCGATTCCAGCACATGCGGGACCTGCGTCTCGCTCTGGAAGACGTGCTCCAGGAGTTGCAAAGCCCCCGCCGGTGGGGACGCCGGGTCACGTCATTGACCATCCGGGAGATCGCCGTCGCGGGTCTGGCGCTGGCGGCGATTCTGTTCGGGGGGTTGTGGTGGGGAACCGCCGGGGATCCTTCCAGGCTGGTTCCGCCACCCATGTTGACCCGGGTGACGTCGGTTTCCGGGCTCACGGTCGATCCGGCCATCTCCCGCCGGGGACGGCTGCTGGGGTATGCGTCGGACCGGAGCGGCGGGGGAAACCTGGACATCTGGGTTCAGCAACTGGGCGGAGGCGGTTCCCGCCGGACTCGGGACCCGGCCGACGACCACCAGCCATCCTTTCATCCCGACGGGACCAGGATGGTATTCCGATCGGAGCGGCGCGGAGGGGGTTTCTACTGGACCACGACCCTGGGAGACGAGGCCGGCGCCCGGTTCATCGTCGATGGGGGCCGGCGTCCCAGAGTCTCGCCCCGAGGCGACCGGATCGCCTATTGGAGGGGGCGGATCGGCGCCGATCTCAAGCGGGGCTCTCTCTTTACCACCGGCTGGAGTTCCGGCCGGCCCCAGACTCAACTGGCGGAGAGTTTCGCGGTCGCGAGTCATCCCATCTGGTCTCCCCGCGGGGATCACATCGTATTCCTGGGCTGGGAATCCTCCAGACGCGACGAAGATTTCGACTGGTGGATTCTTCGGCTGGAGGACGGTGAGATTCGAAAGCTTGGTCTGGCGGCCATGTTGCCCCAGGCCGGGATTTCCGGTCTGGTGATCCCTGGTGTCTGGGTGCCTCTCGACAACTTCATCGTCTTCTCCGCCCGCCGCGGGGACAGCGTCAACTTATGGCGTATCGCGGTCTCGCCCCGAACCCTGACCCTCTCGGGCGAACCCCGGCAGATCACTTCAGGTGTCGGCCCCGAGCTGGAGCCTTTCTCGGTCCGGCCCGGCCGGATCGCCTTTTCCTCGCAGATCGAGAACCTGGATCTCTGGAGTCTGGCCATCGACACAGACCGGGGACGTGTGCCGGACGGGGCGCGTCTGGAGAGGCTCACGCAACATGCGGGAGAAGATTCCCATCCGTCCCTTTCCGAGGACGGAGGCCGGATGGCCTTCGAGTCCACCCGCTCCGGGAATCGGGATATCTGGCTCATGGACCTGGGATCGGGTGCGAAGACCAACCTCACCGAGAGTCCGGGAGACGAGCGCCGTCCCAGGATCCGGATCGATGGAAGCCAGGTGGCGTACAGCGCCGGCGAGTCCGACTCGGAGAGCCGGGGCATCTATCGAGTGGAGGCCCGGAGACAGACTCCCAGGACAACGGTTTGTCAGGATTGCGGGCATCCCCTGGACTGGTCTTCCCAGGGAGACGACATCCTGGTGGTGCGCCGGGCAGGTGGAGGAAGAAGGTCAAGAGTCGATCTTCTCGACGTGACCAGCGGAAGACAGCTCAAGCTGCTGGAGCATCCCCAGTACAGCGTGGTCCAGGCCAGGCTCGATCCTGCCGACAAATGGGTCGCGTTCACGGTTTCCGAGGGTCCGCTTCAGGCCAGAATCTACGTTGCGCCCTTCCGCCAGGAAGAACTTCATGAGAGCGGCGGCATCCCGCCGGAGCGATGGGTGGCCGTCACGGACGGACAGGACAGGGACGGGATGACCGGCTGGTCCCCGAACGGAAATCTCCTGTACTTCGTCTCCAACCGCGGGGGAGCTCGCGGCATCTGGGTGCAGGAGTTGAACCCGGCAGACAGGAGGCCGGTGGGAGATCCCAGGATGGTCTGGCATTTTCGCGAGACCCGTCTGTCGCTGGCCGGCGTCTCGCTCAGCTCACTGCGGACCAACGTCGCGCGCGACAAGCTCGTTTTCACTCTGAGAGAGCGGAGGGGAGACATCTGGATAGCGCATCTTCCCGTGGAGGAAGAACGATTCGCCCGGCCGCCCTGGAGGCCCGAGGAGGAGCGGATTATCGACCTGTACCCCTACCGCCGCCGCTGAGGGAGCGGCCAAAGGAGCGGCGGCATCCTTGCCGCCGGGAGCGGCGGTTTCCAACCGCCGATGGGGGTTAGGGGGGACGGCAGTCCCCCCTTTACACTTGGACGTGGCCTTCGGAACCGGCGTAAACGATATTCGCCCCACAAATATGAGGTTCCCAATGAGAATGAGACGACTCTTGCTGATGGGTTGTGTGGCAGTCCTGACCGGTTGCGACCCCGGCCAGGTTGGAAACCCCCGGGTCTATTTCGAAGACTTCAATCAGGGCAACGGCGGCTGGTACGCTGACCGCCACTACGCGCTCCCCGTTTGGGACGGTGTGGCCTATTGCCACGGCCCCTGGTTTCTGGACTCCAACCACGCCCCGCCCGGAGCCGGATATCTCCACCTGGTGATGTGGCTGTACACCGACGGGAGATGGTACGAGCATCCCACGGCGGCCTCGCGCCTGCCTTACACCAACAACTCGTTCGTGGAGCAGGGCTACTCCACGCGCTTGGCCAACGCCCGAATGACGGTCCGCCTGCGGGGAGAGTTGCAGGCCCGGGGAGCCGAGCTTCTGCTGCTGGCCCAATCCGAGACCGACAAGACCACGGCCAACATGGTCCTGACCGGACAACCCATCCGGGTCACGAAGGAGTGGAGCGAGCAGACCGTGACTCTGGCCCCCGACCCCGGCCAGTGGACCTGCCTGGGTTCGCGACACGACCGGACCGGGCTCTACGGCTGCGACGAGATCGGGACGGTGCTGGAGGACGTGAACATCGACCTCATCTTCGTCCTGTTCCCGTTGGAGATCGTCCCCCTCTCGGACGAGGTGACGGACCTTCACGCGACCCGGGCGGGCATGGATTACCCCGTGGACCAGGATCGCCTGCCCAAGGGTCTGATCATGTTCGACTGGGTGAAGATCGAATACTGAAGATCAGGAATTCCAGACCCGTTCGAACAGCCTGAGCGCATTGCCGCTCAGAATCCCTTCGACCTCGTCGGCGCGATACCCGGCGTCGGACAGGACGTTTGCGAAATTGGCCACGTCCGCCATGGTGTCCACGTCCTTGGGAGTCATCTCGGCTCCGAAACCGCCGTCCATGTCGGTCCCGACGCCGACGTGCTCCAGCGTGCCGCCGGCCAGATCGCCGATGTGCTCGATGATGGGAATGAACCCGTCCATGCCGTACTTGCCGCCGCTGCCGTCGATGGCCGGCCGGTTTCCCCATTCGATGGCCGGATCGATGAAGCTCTGGCAGAAGACCATGCCGATGACGCCGTCCCGCCGGATCACTTCTCGGATCATGTCGTCGGTCAGATGGCGCTGGCCCTTGATCAGGGCCCGGGCGGAGCAATGGGTGGCACAGATGGGACCGTCCCAGATCTCCAGGGACTCCCAGACCGCCTGGTCGGCCATGTGGGTGATGTCCAGGATGATCCCGGCCTCGCGCATGGCCCGGTAGAGAGCCGGGGCGGGAGCCTTGATCCCTCCCTCGGTGCCGGTGCCGTGGATATAGGTGTTGTCGCCGAAGTGAGCGGGTCCCACCACGCGCAGTCCGGCATTCCACCAGAACTGGACGTCGTCGGGGTCGGCGATGGGATCCGCGCTCTCCATGGACAGGACATGGTAGATGGGGGTGTCCGGCTTCGGATCCTCCCAAACCTCGACGGCCTCTTCCAGGTCGGCCCAGCCGTGCACCGGCTTGAGCTGGCCCCGGCGGGCCATGGCCTGGTAGTACGCCAGGTGTCCCCGTCCCATGCCGATGCACTGCTCCTGGGTCCGCAGGCCGTCCTTCATGCGCCCCGATCGGGTCTGGGTCCGCGACATGATGGTGCTGAGGATGACGCCGACGCTACCCCGGCGGAGTTCGGGGAAGGTGGTGGTGCAGGTGCCGCAGGTGTGACCGGGAGCGACTTGAGGCGGTTCCCGCCGTTCCTGCTCCCGGACCTGTTCCGCCGTCAGAGTCAGGTCCCGATTCCAGTAGAGCGCGTCCCAGGCCAGGTCCAGATGCAGGTCGACGATCAGTGGCTTGCTCATTCGCAGATGATAGCCGGGTCAACGTTTTGATAACAGGGGCCAGTGGTCAACCCGGATTTCTCTTCAGGGCGGTGCGGTGATCGGCCAAACTTATGCCTTCAGGTAGTTCTCGCGACCGAAGACGTATTAGGGACCATGTAGGAGGGAGACAATGCGCATGAGATGGGTTTGTGGTGCGGTCCTGTGATAGTATTAACGAGACTCGTTATTATTAATGGCTGGTGAAGCGATTCAGGAGTCGTGGCGCAGAGCACCTTCTCCGCGGTCGGCCAATCCGCCGTCTGTCCCCAGACATTCAGCGCCGGGCGCGAATGAGGTTGCAGAGGGTGGTTGCCGCGACGGCGTTGACTGACCTTCGAGTCCCACCTTCACATCGGCTCGAATCATTGCGTGGCGACCGCACCGGACAGTACAGCATTCGGATCAACGACCAGTGGCGAGTGTGCTTTCGCTGGACGGACCATGGAGCCATGGAAATCGAAATAGTTGACTATCACTGAGGAGAAGAGAGATGACCACCAATGCCTCACCGGTCCATCCGGGAGAACATCTGGCGGAAATTTTGGGAGAGCTCGGCATCAGCCAGTATCGTCTGGCGAAGGCGATGGGCGTCCCGCCGATACGCATCAACGACATCGTCCACTGCCGCAGGTCCATTACGGCGGACACGGCGCTACGGATCGGTAAGGCATTGGGGATGACCCCCGAGTTTTGGCTGAATCTTCAGCGGATGTACGATCTCGACTTGGCCCGCTCTTCTGTAGACACCAGCGGGATCCAGCCGTTGGTGGAGGCGTCCGCGTGAATGCGGATGGTGTGCCTGCCCTCGGAAATCGCTGTGGATTTCTCGCGCCGGGACAGCGTAAACTGAGGCTCAGATTTGTGTTGCCGGTGGACGCCGGGTTGCTGTGAGGAGGATTTCGCATGTCCAGTTTCTCTGATCTGTTCCCATTTGCTGTTTGTCTGGTTGTGGCTGTCCTGCTGGCGGGAACCGTCAGCGTCGAGGCGGGCGAAAAATCCGCCCCCGCTCTCGACTTCACCCTGAAGTCCCTGGACGGCAAGGACGTGGATCTGAGCGCGTACAAGGGCAAGGTTGTGATGATCGTGAACGTGGCCAGCAAGTGCGGGCTGACGCCGCAATACGAACAGCTTCAGGACCTTCACGAGAAGTACTCGGGACAGGGCCTGGCGATCCTGGGATTCCCCTGCAACCAGTTCAAGGGCCAGGAACCGGGAACCGACGCGGAGATTCGCAAGTTCTGCACCGCCAACTACGGCGTCGAGTTCGACATGTTCTCCAAGATCGAGGTCAACGGCGACGGCGCGGCCGGACTCTACAAGTACCTCAAGTCGGTCCCGACCTCGCCCAAGGGGACCGGCGAGATCAGTTGGAACTTCGAGAAGTTCGTTCTGGACCGGTCCGGAAACGTCGTGGCCCGGTTCCAGCCCAGGACTCGCCCCGACGACCCCGCGGTCGTCAGCCTGATCGAAAGCAAGCTCTCCGAGCAGTAGAGTCCAGCGCCGCGGGAGGCTCCTCGCGAGGTCCGGCGGGATAGGGTAGACGCTTGCCGGGCGGACTGACGGCGGTCGACTGGGCCATCCTCCTCCTCTACGCCCTGGGAACCGTCGTCCTGGGCTACACCTGCGGCCGCCGGCAGAAGACGACCCGGGAGTACTTTACCGGCAGCGGCCGGATGAACCCGATGCTCATCGGGTTCTCCATGTTCGCCACGCTCCTGAGCACCATTTCCTATCTGGCCGTCCCCGGAGAGGCCATCTCCAAAGGGCCGGGAGGGCTGCTCAACTTCCTGGCCTATCCCTTCGCCTTCCTGATCGTCGTGTACGCCATCATCCCCGTCTACATGAGGAGCCGGGTGACCAGCGCCTACGAGCTCCTGGAAGAACGATTGGGGGTGCGGGTCCGGCTGTTGGGGGCGGTCCTCTTCGTCCTGCTCCGACTCACCTGGATGTCGCTGCTGGTCTTCCTGTCCGCCAAGGCCGTGACCGTCATGTTAGGGGTGGACGAGGCCTGGATCCCGCTGGTCACCCTCCTCACCGGACTGGTGGCGGTCCTCTACACGTCGCTGGGAGGTCTTCGGGCGGTGGTGATCACCGACACCGTCCAGGCCCTTCTCATGTTCGGCGGCGCCTGCCTGGCCATCGGCCTGGTGACCTGGGAACTGGGGGGACTGAGCTGGATTCCCACCGGCTGGCAGCCGCACTGGGACGTTCAACCCCTCTTCAGCTTCGATCCCGGAGTCCGGATCAGCATCCTGGGATCCATTTTTTACGTCTTCGTCCTCACCATCTGCGTCGCCGGAGGCGACCAGACCATGGTCCAGCGCTTCATGGCGACCCGGGACGTCCGCGCGGCCCGCCGGGCCTACCTGACCCACCTGATCGTGAGCGTCGTCATCATCGTCTCCCTCTGGACGGTGGGATTCGCCCTCTTGGGATACTTTCAGGAATTCCCCGGGAAGCTGCCCGGAGGGATTGAGCTGGTCCGGGACGGGGACGACGTCTTCCCCTACTACATCGCCTACATGCTGCCGCCCGGCGTTTCGGGACTGGTGGTCTCCGCCATGTTCGCCGCGGCCATGTCCAGCATCGATTCGGGGGTCAACTCCATAACGGCGGTCGTCACCCGGGATTTCCTGGCCCGCTTCGGCAGGCTTCCGGCCAGCGAGCGAAAGCGAACCCGCATCGCCAAGATCCTGGCTTTCGCCATCGGGGGGGGCGTCGTGGTGGGCGGTTCCTTCCTGCAGCATGTGCCCGGGAACATCTGGGCGGTGAGCAACAAGACCTCCTCGCTCCTGGCGGCGCCCGTCTTCGGGCTCTTCTTCTTCGCTTTTTTCGTTCCCTTTGCCAAGCCTCTGGGAGTGGCTGTGGGCACCGGCCTGGGGATCGTGGCCGGCGCGTTGACGGCCTTCTCCGGGCCCCTCTTCGGCATGGATCCGGTGACGGGAAAGGACCCGGTCAGCTTCATGTGGGTGGCGCCCTCCGCCCTGGCCGTGGACCTCTCCGCCGGGACGCTCATCAGCTACTGGCAGCACCGGCGGAGCCGGAGGAGGGTGGCGCGGTAGCAGCTACAGCGACCAGCGGGCCTGGCGAAGCACCGCCCGGGGCGAACTGGCCAGCTTCTCGTACCAGATGCTCAACAGGGTTCCGTCGTTCAGTTCGACCGTGGACGGATAGCCCAGGTCTCCCGAGTGGCCGTCCGCCGAGAGCGTGACCGGTTCGGACCAGGACCGGCCGTGGTCGGTGCTCAGCCGGGCCTGGTTGCCGTAGGGCCGGCGCCGGTACCCGTAGGTCATGACCAGCCGGCCGTCCCGGAGGCGGAGCAGGTGGGAGGGAAGCCCCCAAACGCCGATGGGCCGGGGCATCGACCAGGTCCGGCCACCGTCACTCGATTCGGATTGGAGGGTCTCCCGTTCGTTGACTTCGTTGTGGTTCCGGATCTGGATGATGAGGGTGCCGTCGGCGGCCTCGACGCCATGCAACTCGTGATAGTTGTGCTGGCTGTCGCCCGGACGGACGGGAATCCCTCCGGCCCAGCGCCAGCTCATGCCGTCGTCGGTGGATTCGCACGCCCCGATCCGGCCCTCGCCGTGGCCGAACTGCTTTCCCGGGTAGAGCAATCGTCCGTCGGAGAGCGGAATGGGTCCGTGGGGGCTGTTGACGGGGACCCGGTAAGGGGCCGACCAGGTGTCGCCGCCGTCGGTGGAACGCAGCATCCACCCTCCCAGCAGCGCCTCGCGCCGGTGAACCGGGATCCGGGCGTGGGCGGCTTGCCAGCGAGCCAGCTTCTCTTGCGGCCAGGCTCCGTCACTTCCCGGACTCTTGTCCTGGGCCCCGGCCAGGAGCTTCTGGTAGGCCACCGAGGTGAAGGTGGTGACCAGCAGGCTGCCCTTTTGGGTCTCCACGACTCCGGCGTCCCGATCATCGAGGGGACCGTCCATCAATATCCGGGGCCAGGTCCAGGTCCGGCCTTCGTCGTGGGAGCGCATCAGTTCCACCCACCCGAAGGGGCAGACATGGCCTTCCCGTCCTCCGGAGCAGACCACGAGCAACTCGCCGCCGGAGCGCCGGGCGACGGTGGGCCACCCGTGATAGAGGTGGGGACGGAGGCTGACCACCGAAGTCTCCCTGATGGCGCCCGCGCGGACCCTGCGGCTGCTGGAGAACGTAGTAACGGAAGTGACGGCGGCGGCGGTTCGGATCATCTCTCGCCGATTCAATTTCATGGGGATCATCGAAGACGGACGCGATTCTCGCCCAAGCGAGTCCTCGTGGACAGTTACTCTTTGTCCGATCGATCCTTGATGAACGCAGTCAAGATTCCAGTCAAAGCCGTGCCAACCAGGACAGCGGCGACCCAAGGTTGGTCAAGATACGCGCACCCGACGCCTCCACCGATCGCCAATGCCGCCAAGACGAAACCCAGCCACTGGCCACGCTCGATTTCTTTGCCCTGAAAATCCAAGGCCTTGTTTTCCCATGTCTGGCGATGCATCTGCTCGTTCTCTGCAAGCCTCATGATGCGGTTGGCCGAGCCCTATAAGACCTCCTCATATTGACGATTTAGAGCAGGTGGTGGGAGGGGGCCTCTAAATGACACCGCTTCCACAAAAGCAATCCGGGTCTCTTCCGGAAGTTTTTCAAGGATTTCCGGAGGAATCCGCTGGGGCAAGCTCTTCAAACTCGGTTCGATCTTCGCGGGAGTGTCGGAATTCCGGGGTTTGGGTTTCTTTTTCATTTTGCACTATTTCAAAAGCTCTCCACATGTCTGCGCCGATGGTAAACAGGTCGCCACTGTAGGAGCGTGTGTATCGCTCAGGCTTGAATTTGGAGGGATACAGCAACCCAGTTGAAGTCATGCCAGAAAAAAAGCCAAATATGAAGCCGTTCTTGGCCAAGCGATATTTCCCCAGCATCATTGTCTCATCCTGCCTGCCGTGCCAAAGAGTCCGGTTCCTCGTCCACGCCAGACTCACGTATGATACCCCACTCCGGGTGGCTCCGGTAGAGTTGTGCCCGTCCAGTCCAGGTGAGACGGTCAGGCAGCCGAGGGACGGCCGGCATGGATGTCGTGAGATGCCAAGACGCCGGGGGAACGAGCGTCGTTAGGACGTGAAGTGTCCGGTCCAGGCCGCCGGCTCCTTGCCGAATCGGAGCCGCGCGCAGGAGGTGGAATGTCAGATGCCAGTGACCATTCAGAGCTGAACCCGCGGTTGGCAACGCGCGCCGTCCACGCCGGCGAGCCCGAACCTCGAATCGAGGGCGCGGTGAGCATCCCCGTTTTCCAGTCGGCCACCTTCGAGACCGCGGGCGAGGAGAGCTACGACGCGGTTCGCTATGTCCGCCTCAACAACACCCCCAATCACCAGGCCCTCCACGCCAAGCTGGCTTCGCTGGAGGGGGGCGAGGCGGCGGTCGTCGCCTCCAGCGGAATGGCCGCCATCACCACCACACTGTTGGCGCTGCTCTCAAATGGAGACCACCTGTTGGCGTTGGAAGGGCTCTACGGCGGGACTCACACCTTCGTTACCCGTGACCTGGCGGACTTCGGGATCGGTCACGACCTCATGGACGGCAACCGCCCCGAGACCTGGTCCGCTCTCCTGAAACCGTCCACGCGCGCCATCTACGTGGAGACCATCACCAATCCCCTGATGCAGGTTCCGGACCTGGAGCGGTTGGTTCGATTCGCCCGGAAACATGGCCTGGTCTCCATCATCGACAGCACCTTCGCCACGCCCGTCAACTATCGGCCCGTGGAATCGGGCTTCGATCTCGTCGTCCACAGCGGCACCAAGTACCTCAACGGCCATTCGGACCTGGCGGCGGGGGTCGTCATCGGGCCCCGGGAGCTGGTGCGCCGGGTGACCCACCGGTTGAATCACCTGGGAGGCGTCCTGGATCCTCATGCCTGCTTCCTGCTGCATCGGGGGATCAAGACCCTGGTCCTGCGGGTGGGCCGGCACAACGAGAACGCCTTGGCATTGGCCCGTTTTCTGGAGGCGCACCCGGCGGTCGAAGAGGTCAACTACCCCGGTCTGGAGACCCATCCCCAGCATGGGCGGGCCCGGAAGCTCTTCTCCGGCTTCGGCGGGATGCTGAGCTTCGAGGCGCGGGGAGGGGTCGCGGCGGCCGAATCGTTGCTGAGTCGTCTTCGAATTCCCCGGTCGGCTCCCAGCCTGGGAGGAGTGGAGACCCTGGTCACCCGTCCGGCCACGACCTCACATGCCGGAGTGCCGGCTTCAGAGCGGATTCGGATGGGAATCTCCGACTCGCTGGTGCGGGTCTCGGTGGGCATCGAGGACCCCGGAGATCTGTTGGAAGATTTTGAGCAGAGCCTGGAAGGGATCTCGTGACCGGTGAAGATCGCGCTTCAGCCGGACGAAGCCTCCCGCTGCCGGTGGTGACTTTTGCCGCGGCCTCTCAGTAGACTTGGCCTGCATCAGTAAAACAGGAGCACATTTATGAAGTCCGTGGACGAGCGATACTACGACGACCATCCCGGGTCCTTCCGCCTGGCCGGCGGAGGACGCCGCGCCTTTCCCGACGGCGCCACCCACGACTCGCGTTGGATCACTCCCTTTCCCCTCTACATGACTCATTCCGAGGGGGCCTACAAATGGGACGTGGACGGGAACCGGTACATCGACTACGTAGTCGGGCACGGGGCGATTGTCCTGGGACACTCCTACCCCGCCATCGTTGAGGCGGTCAGGGAGCAGATGGGGCGGGGCACCCACGTGGGAGGCGCCACCGAGCAGGAGATCCGGTGGGCCGAGATCGTGAACAAGCTGGTCCCCTGTTCCGAGAAGGTCCGTTTTCACTCGTCGGGGACCGAGGCGGACCTGATGGCCTTCCGCCTGGTCCGGGCCTACACGGGACGGAACAAAATCCTCAAGTTTCACCACCATTTCCACGGCTGGAGCGACTACGTCGTCCTGAGTCCCAAGGGGGAGGCCGCCGGAGTTCCCCAGGGAACGGCAGGAACCGTGGTTCAGGTGGCGCCGGAAATCGGCGAGGTGGAGCGGGCCCTGGAGAATGACCGCGACATTGCGGCGGTGATCGTAGAGCCCACGGGGGCCATCGGCGGTCTTCTGCCCATAACACCGGGGTTCCTTCGCCGGTTGAGGGAGGTCACCCGGGATAAAGGGGTGCTGCTGATCTTCGACGAGGTCATCACCGGATTTCGAGCCTCGCTGGGAGGAGTCCAGCAACGCTACGGAATCACGCCGGATCTGAGCACCCACGCCAAGATCCTGGCCGGAGGCCTTCCCGGGGCGGCCGTCGTGGGCAAGGCGGAGATCCTGGACATGATCCAGCACCGTGGCGACCCCGAATGGGATGCCCGGCGCCGGGTCGCCCATCCCGGCACTTTCAATGCCAATCCGCTGTCCGCCGTAGCGGGAGCCGCGTGTCTCGAGATCCTGGACCGGGAACCGGTCAACGAACGGGTCGAGGCCGTGAACGAACAGCTCCGGTCGGGTCTGCAAGGAGTCCTGGACCGGCTGGGAATCCCCGGCCTCGCTTACGGTCTTGCCTCGGGCCTGTTCGTGGCGCTGGGGGTCGAGGGAGAGTGGGATGAAGCGAACGGGTGCACCGTTCCCCATGAACAGCTCAAAGCCGCCAACGATCCGACCCGGGCCGGCGTTCTCCGGAAGGCCCTCCTGAATGAGGGGGTGGACACCCAGGGAGGGGTGAGTTGGCGGATGACCGCGGCCCACACCGACGAGGACGTGGACTTCACCGTAGAAGCTTATGAGAGAGCGCTCCGCGCCCTGATTCGGGAGGGTTGGCCGGTCTCCGGAGTCGCAGCCGCGGAGACTGCAGCCCGGTAATTGAAGGCGGGCTGATCCATGATACGGCTGGTGGACTTCCTCTTCGGGGTCCGCAAGGAGGAAGTCCGACTCGCCGCGGTCCTGTTCTCCGGTTACGGCCTCATCCTCCTGACCTATTTCTTCCTCAAGCCGGCCAGAGACAGCTTGTTTCTGGTTGGCCCCGGTCCCAGTAACCTTCCCGCGGTTTTTGTCCTGATTGCCCTCGTGGCTTTGCCCGTCACGCTCGTCTACGGAAGATTGGCCCGGATTCTTGACCTGAACCGGCTGATCCAGTTGACCAGTGCCGTTCTGATCGGTTGCCTGCTGCTTCTTCGTTGGCTTCTGGCGTTGGAGATCTGGTGGATTTACTACGCCTTCTACGTCTGGGTCGACATCTACGGAATCCTGACCACGTCGCAATTCTGGCTCTTCGCCAATTCGGTCCTGAACTCGGCCCAGGCCAAGCGGATTTTCGCAGTCGTGAATCTCGGCGGCATACTGGGAGCCATCATCGGAGGCGAGTCGGCCGGCTTTCTGGTCGGAGTCGTGGAGATCCCGACCCGGGACCTGCTGCTGTTCTGCGCCGGTTTCCTGGCGCTCTCAACAATACTCCTGAACCGCGCCGGAAGCCTCGCTCGGCCGCCCGGCCGGACTCCCGCAACGGCGGCCCCTCTCCAGGAACCGGTGCGAAACTCTTTGCGGGAAGCGCGTTCTATGCTCCGGGACCACCGCCATCTCGCCGGCATCGGGGGCCTGCTTTTCCTCAGCGCGGTGGTGGCCACGTTGGTGGTTTTCCAGTTCAAGACCGTCGCCGTCCAGGCGTATCCGGACCAGCAGGCGCTGGCAGCCTTCCTGGGAAAGTTCTACGGGCGACTCAACATCGTATCCTTGCTTCTACAGACCTTTCTGACCTACCGGCTGATCCGGTTCTGGGGCGTGTCCGGGGCTATCCTGTTGCTCCCGCTGGGGCTGCTGTTTACTTCAGTGGGCATGTTGGCAGTCCCCACGCTCTGGGGCGCCGTCATATTGCGGGGTATCGACGGCAGCCTCCGTCCCTCCGTCGACAAGACGGGCAGGGAACTGCTCTTCCTGCCGGTGCCCCTCGAGGTCAAGAAGCGGGCCAAGGTGTTCATCGACCTCTTCGTGGATCGATGGTCGAGAGGTCTGGCCGGGGGATTGCTGCTGGTCCTCACCTCTTTCCTGCACTTTTCCGTCAACTGGATCAGCATGGCGATCATCGTACTGGCAGGATTGTGGGTCGTGCTGGCGCTGGCCGTCCGCCGCGGTTGAGTCGTCGTCCGTGACCCCCGGCTTGCCTTCTTTATCCGTTGCAGATACAAACTCCACAGCCCGTCGCGAATTTCAGCACGGACCGTCAATTGACAATCCCATGCGCGCTCACTATTTCCAGCACGTTCCCTTCGAAGGCCTCGGATGCATCCGGCCCTGGCTGGTCGACGCCGGCTACGAGGTGACCTGCACGAGATTCTTTGAATCGGCAGAGGTGCCCGAGCTGGACGACGTCGACTTCCTCATCGCCATGGGCGGCCCCATGAGCGTCAACGACGAGGAGGAGCTTCCCTGGCTGGTCTCCGAGAAGCGGTTCATCCGCCGGGCCATCGAGGCCGGGAAGCCGGTCTTGGGGATCTGCCTCGGTGCACAGCTCATCGCCAGCGCCCTGGGCGCCCGGGTCTACCCCAACGAGCTGAAGGAGATCGGCTGGCTTCCGCTGCGTGGAATCGACGGAGGACCGGACTGCTTCCGGTTTCCCGAGGTCATCCAGGCATTTCACTGGCACGGGGAGACCTTCGATCTGCCTCCCGGCGCGGTCCATCTGGCGCGAAGCGACGGCTGCGAGAATCAGGCCTTCCAGATCGGGAGATCGGCCGTCGGCATGCAGTTCCACCTGGAGACGACGCCGGACGCGGCAAAGAAACTGGTCGTCAACTGCCGGGCGGAACTCGTCCCTTCCAGGTACGTACAGTCGGAGGACGAGCTGCTCCACGCCGCGCCCGGGAACTACGGGGCCGTCAATGGATTGATGGTGGAGTTGCTCACGTACTTGAGAACTGCGGGTTAACCGGGTCCGTTGCCATCCTTGGAACGGTTCCGCGTCTGTTGGACCGGCAGACTCCGGATCCACTCCCGAACCAGGCGCACTCCCTCTTCATCCACCACGTTGGAGGCGATGTGGGGCATGCGGCCCAGGCCCACCATGGCCATGCGATGGGGGATGATGGACCGGTCCGGGTGTCCCGGGACCACCAGCCGCGGCTGATCCAGTTCGAATACGCCATGAGCGGCGACGGTGTCGACGATGCCGGTCTGCTCCAGCGGCATGGAGCCGATCAATTGAAAGTCGGCGTTGCCGCCCCCCCACTTCACGTGACAGTGGGAGCAGTTGGCGTGAAGGTAGGAACGCGCCCGCAGATCGGTTTCCAGATCGGGATTCCCGTAGTCGACCAGCCGGCCCAGCTTTTCCGGCGGAGCCGGCAGCGGGTTGGTGAAGACGCCCAGATGGTCCAAGGTCCGAAGCTGGTTGGCCACCACTCCCCCGTAGTCGTGGTCCTTGTTCATCTGCAGGGTATTGATGCCGAGGATGTATTTCGCAGCCGTTGTGTGGCAGAGGGTGCACTCGGCGCGGCTGGGGAACCGCCAGATCTGCTCGCTGGTGCCGCCGTCCGCCTCCCGAATGGTGAACGCCCGGTCCAGGCCCTCGCTTTCCAACAGCTCGGCGTCGGTCTGCTCCTCGTTCCAGAGGTAGACATATCCCTTCCAGACCTGCGCTCCCACTTCATCGGTTCCGGGAATGCGCTCGTGGTGAAGAAGCCGCGTCTCCAATCGCCTGAGGCTGTCGGGGTTTCCCCTCTCCATTTCCAGCGAGAAGGTCTTGACCAGGACGGTTCCGTCGGGGAATTTCCAACCCGGGGGGACGCCCGGCGCCGGCTGCGGGTAGATCACCGAGTCGTACTCGATCTGCGACAGGTCCGGCAACGCGATGTAGCGTTCCTTGGCGGCGTGGTCCGACCAGAGGGCGGCGTTGACCGAATAGGGGATCAGGCCCGGGGCGGGGGTCATTTCCCCGGTGGAGGTGAACAGCCCGGTCTCGCTCAGCAACCGGGGAAAATCCGCCGTTTGACCGGGGGATTCGGGGCGTGGAACCAATCGGTGGAACTGGCCGCCGACGAAGTCCAAAAACAGGAGCTCGTGGTTCTGGTCCTGACCGATGGCGACGATTCGCAGCAGCGTGTCGGCCAGTTGGCGGAGATTCTCAACCCGCGTGCCGTCGTAATCGAGGGACCAGATCTTCCCGGTGTCGTGGTCTCCGTAGACGTAGCTGTCCGCCAGCGACTCCAGGCGCGTTCCCCGGTAGACGTAGCCGCCGGTGATGGAACGGAAGTCGGTGTGGGAGTGTTCCACCAACGGAGGCAGGATGGGCGTGGGACCCAGGGGGCGCTCGGGCCGGAAGGGATGGGTCGCCTCCATCACGCTCCAGCCGTAGTTTCCTCCCTTCTCGATGATGTGGATCATCTCCCAGAGGTCCTGGCCGATCTCGCCGACCCACAGGCGGCGGGCCGGACCGAAGCTGAACTTCCAGGGCTGACGGAGTCCGTAGGCCCAGACCTCCGGCCGAAATCCTTCTCTCCCCACATAGGGATTGTCGGGCGGGATGCCGTAGTTTTTCCCGGGATCGGGACGGTTCACGTCGATTCGGAGGATCGATCCCGGGAAGTCGTCGGGGTTCTGGCCGGTCACCAGGCTGTCGGCGATGCCGCTCGCGTCGCCGGTGCCCAGATAAAGGTATCCGTCCGGACCGAACCGGATGCAGCCTCCGTTGTGGCCGCCCGAAGGCCAGACGAGGAGGACCGTTTCCGAGTCCCGGTCGCCGGTGGGGGGGTGCCCCGGATTCGCCCGGTAGCGGGAGAGTTGGCTGCCTTCCGGCAGTTCCTTCGTGTGATGGTCCACCTGGCTCACGTAGAAGTACCGGTTTTCCTGGAAGTCGGGGTGGAACTCCAGTCCGTAGACCGGCTTCCCGACGTCCATGAACAGGTGCGTCTCGGTGACTCCGGGACGATTCTCGAAGACGTAGATCTTACCGAAACGCTCGACCACGGCGATGAGGTTGGTGCCGGGAACGGTCGTCACCTCCAGAGGCTGGTCGAAGCGAATCTCCGGAAACGCGACTTCCGTGGTGTAGGGATCGGGCGGATCCGGTGTGCCGTGGACCCGCGAGGTGGTCCACGCTTCCCGGTGCTCGATGCCGACGGGAGCCGGATCCGACAGCGGCAACCAGAGGATGATTCCCGCCAGAACCGCGGCCAAGATTGCAACCAGCAGAGTTTTTCTGCCCATGCCGAACTCTCCTTTAGAGGGTCATGGCTCCATCGATGATCACCGCCTGGCCGGTCATGAAAACGGAATCGTCGGAGGCCAGGTAGAGGGCCAGCGCCGCGATCTCCTCGGCTTGGCAGAGGCGGCCCAGGGGCTGGCGGGCGATGAAGTCCTTCCTGGCCTGCACGGGATCCGCCGCAGTGTTGATCCGGGACTGAAGCGAGGGCGTGTCCACCGTCCCCGGACAGATGCAGTTGGCGCGAATCCCGTTGTTGACGTAATCGATGGCCAGGCTCTTGGTCAGGCCCACGACCGCCGCTTTGGAGACCGAGTAGACGCCCCGTTTCACGACTCCGGAGAGGCCGGCGACGGACGCGGTGTTGATGATGTTTCCCGAGCCCTGGCGCAGCATGACGGGAAGCGCATGGCGGCAGGTTCGGAACATGCTCTTGACATTGAGGTCCAGGGCCTGGTCCCAGTCCTCCTCCGTAGCCTCCAGCAGCGTCCCTTGGTGCACGAAGCCGGCGTTGTTGAACAATACGTCGATCCGGCCCAGTTCCCGGGCCGTCCACTCCATGGCTTCCCGGCACCGGGAGGAGGAGGTCACGTCGACGCAGAGGCCGTGGCAGGCGAATCCCTGGTCCCGAATATCGTCCACCAACCGCTCCAGACCCGCCGGGTCGAGGTCCAGCGCCACGACCGTGGCTCCTTCGGCGGCGAACAGGCGGGAGGAGGCCTCTCCGATGCCGGCTGCGGCTCCCGTGATGATGGCGACCTTGTCCTTGAGGCGCATGTCGAAGGCCAGTTTTATCACCCGGTTCCGAAGCTTCGCAAGCTGTCCGGCCTCACCTGAATTCCAAACAAAATTCTCCTAAGCACAGTCCCTGGTTGCCGATCCGCGAATCCCGCCCATTTGCGCCGCCGCTGAAATTTGGTGATAGAATCCGAGATTCGTCTGGTTACAATAGGAATTCCCTGAAATCGGAACAACTGACAGGTTACATGGTCATGGCTTCCTCAAGTGTCTCCCCCAGCGCCCCCTCCCGAGTGCAAAGACTCCAGGGCTCGGACATTCTGGCCGAGGCTCTGGTGCGGGAGAACGTAGAGGTGATTTTCGGGTATCCCGGCGGAGCCTCGATGGAGATTCATCAGGCTCTGACCCGGCTGGGAGTCCAGGACAAGATCCGGGTCATCCTTCCCCGTCATGAGCAAGGCGGCATCTTCATGGCGGAAGGGTATGCCAAGGCCACGGGAAAGGTGGGCGTTGCCCTGGCGACGTCCGGTCCCGGGGCGACCAACCTGGTGACGGGAATCGCCGACGCCAAGATGGACTCGGTCCCCATCGTGGCCGTCACCGGACAGGTGCCCCAGACCATGATCGGGAAGGACGCCTTTCAGGAGACCGACATTGTCGGGATCACCCGTCCCATCACCAAGCACAACTACCTGGTCCAGAAAGTCTCGGACCTGCCCCACATCGTCAAGGAGGCCTTCCACGTGGCGTCCAGCGGGCGGCCCGGTCCGGTTCTGATCGACATTCCCAAGGACGTCCAACAGTCCAGCGCCAAGCCCAAGTGGCCGTCCCGCGTGGACCTCCGGAGCTATCGCTCGAAAATCAAGGCCAGGGACCGGGAACTGGGTCAGATCGCACGGGCGATTCGCAAGTCCAGGCGCCCCATCATCTACGCCGGCAACGGCATCATCTGCTCCAATGCCTCCGGAGAGTTGCGGCGCTTCGTCGAGAAGACGGGCATTCCCACGGTGATGACGGTCCTGGGCCTGGGCAGTTTCCCGGCCGGCCATCCTCTCTGCTTCGACATGCTGGGCATGCATGGCGCCGTCTACGCCAACTACGCGGTCAACAACGCCGATCTGCTGCTGGCCTTCGGAGTTCGCTTCGATGACCGCGTCACCGGAAAGGCCGAGGAATTCGCCAAGCACGGCACCATCGTCCACGTGGACATCGATTCTTCCGAGATCAACAAGATCAAGCCGGCCCAGATTCCGGTGACCGGTGACGTCCACGACCTCTTGCGGCGTCTCAACCGGATGGACTTGGGCAAGACGGACTACTCCGGTTGGTTGTGGAACTTGATGGAGGTGAAGCGTTCCAAGCCCTTCCACTACCGCCAGGAGGGAGACCGGATCATGCCGCAGTACGTTCTGGACCTCCTCTCCCGGAAAACCCGGGGCAAGGCCATTCTCACCACCGGGGTGGGTCAGCACCAGATGTGGGCCGCGCAGTACTTCAAGTTCGTCTATCCTCGCACGCTTCTGACTTCGGCGGGTCTGGGGGCCATGGGGTTCGGCTATCCGGCGGCGCTGGGCGCCAAGCTGGGCTGCCCTGACTGGGAGGTCATCGACGTGGACGGAGACGGAAGCTTCGTCATGAACATCCAGGAGCTGGCGACCGCCTATGCGGAGGAAATCCCGGTCAAGGCGCTGATCCTGAACAACCAGCACCTGGGCATGGTGGTCCAGTGGGAGGATCGCTTCTACTCCAGCAATCGGGCTCACACCTTCATCGGCGATCCCCGGGATCCGAAGAACATCTATCCCGACTTCGTCTCTCTGGCCCAGGGGTTCGGACTCCCGGCGCGCCGAATCACCCGGCGGGAGGAAGTTTCCGACGCCCTGGACGAGATGTTGGACAGCAAGACCGCCTACGTTCTGGACGTCGTGATCCCCTATACGGAGCACGTCCTGCCCATGATTCCGTCGGGACACACCTTCGCCGATACCATCTACGACGAGGCGTAGGGCCGAGCTGGAAAGGATCTGCCGATGCCTGGCGAGTTGAAGTCCGCTTGGGAACTGGCTCTCGAGAAGCTGGAGGCTCAGGAAGAATATTCGGTCGTAAGCCTGAACGACGAGCAGCGGGATGCCATTGCCCGGGTCCGAAACAAGTACCAGGCCCGCATCGCCGAGGTGGAGATCCACAAGCAGGCTCAGATCGCTGTGGCCGCCGAGACGGGGGCCGCGGACAAGATCCAGGAACTGAACCAGCAGCTTTCCCGGGACAAGTCCCGCCTGAATCGCCAGATGGAGCGGGAAATTCGCAAAATCCGCGGCGAGTAGCTCAATTTCTTCGCAGTTTCCTCCGTCCCGCCGTTCCTACAAACAGGGATCAGACTCGTCGCAGCAGTGCTGGGCATTTGCCGCGGAAGCTGTCTGATTCATCAGCAAGAAGGTAGACTGGACTGAAGTAGGGGCGCTCATGGGAGTTATGGTCAGCGAGATTTACGACGCGTTTATTGACGCAGGTGTGGAAGAGGCCAAGGCGAGAGCGGCAGCGGCAGCCGTTCCAATTGGTGAGCATTTGGCCACGAAGCAGGACATCGCGCGGCTGGAAACCAGACTCTACCGGGCACTCTGGGTCCAGGTCGGAGGGTTCGTGGGTTCGCTTGTCGGCCTGGTCGGCACCGCAATTGCCGTGGCCTATTTCCTGGATCGCTATCTCCCCGAAGGAACGCTCGGACCCTAGTCGAGGCGGCATGGGATTACGCCGCGCTTCGAGTCTACGTCCGTTTTCTTCACAGTAACCTCCATCTCGCCGTTCGTACGAACAACGGCAGGACTCGTCCCAGTGGTGACAGCATTTTGTGCTAGCATAGGGTCCGCCTCAGGTGTGAAAAATGCAGTCCGAGGGAATCACCACGATGAGTACCGTTATCACCGTCCGTGGAATCGAACCCGGGGACAAGTCCTGGCTGAAAAGGGCAGCGCGGGATGCCGGCGTCTCCATGGAAGAACTCGTCCGCCGGCTCATTCGTGAAGGACGGGAGAGGGCCGAACGGCGCACCAAGCCGTCCGAGGTGTTCAAGCGGTACTTCGGGCCGGAGGACGGAATCGATCTGCCGCCGCCGGACCGCTATGGCTACAAGCCAGTGGAATTCGCAGACGAGGACGGCGTGTGAGGGCTCCCATAGCCTGGCTCCTCGACACGAACGTCGTTTCCGAAATGATGCGGCCTCGTCCGGAGCGGCGCGTCGAAAGGTTTCTCGACCGAATCGCCGGGCAGGGGATCGGACTTGCGTCCATCACCGTCTGGGAGATTTTCAACGGAATCGGACGAATCGAGCCCGGCCGGCGCCGGGAGGACGTTGCCCACCGGTTTGAAGGCGTTCTGGATCGCCTTTTTCAGGATCGAGTGTTCGATTGGACGGCCGCCGATGCCCGGGTCTGCGCCCGCATCGTGGAAGCCAAACGGCGGCTGGGCGAGCCGCTCGACGGGCATCTTCCCGATGCCATGTTGGCGGGCACGGCGAACCGCCACGGCCTGACCGTCGTCACCCGAAACCAGCGGGATTTTCGCAACACCGGCGTCGTTACGGTGAATCCATGGACGGACGCGCACCCGTAGGCCCGCATTGCTCGCCGGGGGCACAACGGTCCCACAGAATGAGTCTAAGGCGATCGGCTCGCCTTCATCCGTGCTTCGAGCTGGTCGAGAGTACCCTCGAAGAAAATGATCGTACCCTTGATGGAAGCGAATTCTCCGGGTGCGAGGTCCGCAAAACCGGGATCCGCGTGGAAGCAGGGGTGCCTGTAATTCCCGGTCAGGGACAACGTGTCATCGAACCAGGTCATGGTCACGAAACGTTGACCGAGGCTGGAGAGTGCGGCGATGACCGGCAGGTCGGCTCCCGGCAGGCCGATCCCCCGAAATCCAATGGCATATCTCCCCGCCGAAGCCCTGGTTTCGATTGACTTCCGAAGAGATTGCCAGCCCTGGCCCGGCAGATGAACGAACTTGTTGTCATTGGTGAAATCGGCGAACTCGCGGATGGCCCGCAGATAGCCGCAGGTTTGCAGTCGGATATTGGTCAGAGGACGGGGACTGCCGTTTTCGATGTGGAGTTCCAGTGCGACGGTCGTGTCGTCCGTTTTGACCACTCTTCCTCCGAAACGAACTCCATTCGGCAATTGCCGTTCGAAGGCCACCCCATTCGGGATCTCCCGCCATGGGGTCCGTGGCAGATCGGGAAACAGCGGGGGATAGTCCGAATTGACATGACTCAGGTAGAGGAGCCCCTGATCGGAGAAGATGGCCTCCGGGAAATCCAACCAGATGTAATCGGCGCTGGGCCAGGGAGGGCTGATCCAGACGATCTGCTCGTAGGGATAGTGCGGCCGCCACATCCCGGGCACGATCCTCACGCCTGCTGCTTCCCCCGGCCTGAGAACAGGAGGGTTTTCCTCGACCTGTCGCTGCTGCCGCGTGCGGCTTTCGCCGGCGAGGCCGCCGTCGTATGAGCCGGCAAAGAATCCGGATGCCAAGACCAGCAGGAACCACAAAAATTGTCGCATCATTGATCCCTCAGGAGCGTGACCACCGCGTCCGGCAAACGCTTCCTCAACCCCTGACGGCCCGGGGCTGTTGCAACGTGATGCAATGGATGCCTCCCAGTCCCCGGATCAGGTCCCGGCAATTCAGGCTGACCGCCCGCCGCCGCGGGAACAGCTCCTGCACGGCCTTGCGGGCCAGTTCGTCCTGCCGGCATCCGAACGCCGGGACCATTATCCTCCGGTTGGCGATGTAGAAGTTCAAGTAGGAAGCCGGGAGTCCATCAAGTCCGGTCTCCCGCGGGGAGGGCAGTGGCAGGGTCAGGATCCGGTACCGGCGGCCATCCGACCGCCGGGCCAGCGTCAGGCGCCGCCGGTTGTCCTCGAGGATTCGGTGATGGGGTCGATCGGAGTCCTCCTCCACCGCGCAGACGATGGTGTCCGGGCGCACGAACCGCGCCAGGTTGTCCACATGGCCGTCGGTGTCGTCACCCGGCAACCCGTCTCCCAGCCAGATCGTCCGGCACGCGCCCAGATGGCTCCTCAGGCGGTCCTCCACGACCTTCCGGCTTCGTCCCGGGTTTCGGTTGGGATTGAGCAGGCAGGTTTCCGAGGCCAGGACGACGCCCCGTCCGTCCACGTCGATGGCGCCTCCCTCCAGCACCAGCCCGGGCCGGAAACGAGGCATGTCCAACAACGGGGCCAGCCGGCTCGGGACGTCTCCGTCCACCGCCAATTCCGGGTACCGGCCTCCCCAGGCGTTGAAGCGCCACTGGTTGAAGCCGGCGGCGGCCTGTTCGCCGCCGGATCGAATCAGAAAGTTGGGACCGTAGTCCCGGATCCACGCGTCGCCCGTAGCGATCCGGTGGAATCGAATCCGCCGCCGCGCGGCCGGGTCCAAGCGGCCGCGGACTTCCTCCTCCTGCTCCCGGTGGTCCACCAGCAGGTCGATTCTCTCTCCCGACGCCAGGAGCCGCATCATCTCCAGGAAGAGCGACTGGATTCGCCTCACGCGTCCGGGCCACGTCTCCCGGTTCGTGGGCCAGGCCAGCCAGGTGGATTCGTGGGGATGCCACTCGGGAGGCATGAAGTAGCCGAGTCTTCGAGGAGTCGGCGCGCCGGTTCCGGACGCCATCTCATAGGTCCGGCAAATCCGGCTTGGAACCCCACCGCGACAGGAGGCCGTCATAGCTCTCGATCCGGCGATCCCGGAGAAACGGCCAGGTCCTGCGGGTGGCCTCCACCTCCGGCAACCGGCATTCCACCACCAGGACCTGGCCGCGGTCATCCGATGCGCGGGCCAGGACCCTTCCCCAGGGGTCGCAGACGAAGGAGCGTCCCCAGAACCCGATGGCGCCCTCGTTGCCCACCCGGTTGACCGCCGCCACGAAGACCCCGTTGGTGATGGCGTGCGCGCGTTGAACGGTCTCCCAGGCGTCCTGTTGCTCCCGCCGCTCCCGGGGCGAGTCGTCCCGGAACCAGCCGATGGCGCTGGGGTAGAGGAGCAACCGGGCGCCGGCCAAGGCTGTCGCCCGGGCGGCTTCGGGGAACCACTGGTCCCAGCAGATGAGCACGCCGACGGATCCGTGGGGAGTGACATGAGCCTGGAAGCCCAGGTCCCCCGGGGTGAAGTAGAACTTCTCGTAGTAGAAGGGGTCGTCGGGAATGTGCATCTTGCGGTACAGCCCCAGGGACCGGCCGCCGGCGTCCAGGATCAGGGCCGTGTTGTGGTAGAGGCCGGGAGCGCGCCGCTCGAAGAGGGGAGCGACGAGAACCACGCCGAGTTCCCGGGCCAGCAGCGACAGCCGCCGGGACGCCGGTCCCGGGATCGACTCCGCCCAGTCGAAGAACGCCGGGTCCTCCCGCTGGCAGAAGTAGGGGAACTGGAAGAGTTCCTGGAGGCAGACGACATGGGCTCCTCCGGAGGCCGCTTCCCGCGCTCCGTCCAGCGCCCGCTGCAGGTTCTCCTCCGGATCGGGAGTGCAGCGGCTCTGGACCAGACCCAGGCGAAGTCCACTCGATGCGGAGGGTTCGGGGGCGTCCCGGTCGAGTTTGGAACCGGCCATCTGAAGATCCTTCCGGTCCGCCCGGCGCGGCGTGACCATGGGCCCTGACGCCGCAAGATCCGCTCTCCCGCAGTTCGGCGTGGGCGTCCACATGATACAGCCGGCGGCGAGGGAGGACAGAGGCGCCTTGCCACCGGGGGCAGGCCCCCACGGCCATGGCTGCGGACTGATAGGCTAGTAGGACCGGCAAGAGGCGAAACGGAGGTGGATGGATGGATTCTCTTCAGGAATGGCTCAGACCCCAATTCCTCTGGTTCGGGCTGGGAGTCGTCCTGCTGCTCATGGAGTTCGCCAATCCCGGAGTGGTCCTCATCTTCTTCGCTTTGGGCGCCTGGCTGGTGGCCCTCCTCTGCATGACGTCGGAGATCTCCCTGAACCTGCAGTTGGGAGTGTTCGTGGTTTCGTCCGTCGTGCTGCTGCTGGTCTTCCGAAACCGGATCAAGGGGAGGATCAACCGCCCTCGGCCGGCGGCCGGCGGCGTCGACTCCGACGAATTCGTGGGCGGGCGCGCGCTGGTGACCCGTGAGATCCGGTCCGACCGCACCGGCCGCGTCGATTACCGGGGCACCACGTGGGAAGCCGAGTCCGGGGAGAGGATTCGCGAAGGCGCGGCGGTCGAGATCCTGGACAAGGAAAATCTGACGCTGACAGTGAAGAAGATCTGATTTCATCGGCATCGGAAATGCCGGGAGGTGACCATGGTGGACATGAGCACGGTTGTTCTGATCGGCCTGATCTTGTTGGCGCTGATCGCGTTTTTCAAGACCATCCGGATCGTTCCACAGAGGTCCGCCTTCATCGTGGAGCGCCTGGGCAAGTACCGGGCCACGTTGAAGGCCGGGTTCCATGTCCTGACGCCGTTCGTGGACAAGGTCGCCTACCGGCATACGCTCAAGGAGCAGGCGGTGGACGTTCCGCCTCAGACCTGCATCACGCAGGACAACATCTCGGTGGAGGTGGACGGCATTCTCTATCTGCAGGTGATCGACGCCGGCAAGGCCTCCTACGGAATCAACAACTACCAGTTCGCGTCCACGCAGTTGGCCCAGACCACCATGCGAAGCGTTATCGGCCGGTTGGAGCTGGACCGCACCTTCGAGGAGCGGGAGACCATCAACTCGGAGATCGTCGACGCGGTGGACAAGGCGTCCGATCCCTGGGGCGTGAAGGTGACCCGCTACGAGGTCAAGAACATCATTCCTCCGCAGAGCATCAAGAGCGCCATGGAGAAGCAGATGCGGGCCGAGCGGGAGAAGCGGGCCTTGGTGGCGCAGTCGGAAGGTGAGAAGCAGGCGAAGATCAACGTTGCCGAGGGGGAAAAGCAGGAGTTGATCAAGCGCTCGGAGGGGGAGAAACAGCGCCGGATCAACGAAGCCGTGGGGCAAGCGACGGAGATCGAGAAGGTGGCCGAGGCCACGGCCAAGGGAATCCGGGAAATCGCCTCCGCCATCAATGAGCAGGGCGGTCAGGATGCCGTCAACCTGCGGGTCGCGGAGCAGTACATCAAGCAGTTCGGCAATCTGGCGCGGACCAACAATTCCCTGATCATTCCCTCCAACCTGTCCGACATGGCCGGCATGATCGCCTCGGCCATGACGGTGGTTCAGAAGGCTCGCAAGGACGACGGGTCCGGTCCGGCCGGCCGTTGACGGCCCCGGACCAGGCTGCTATGATCCGCACCCGTTCCAACGGCGCCCGCCACAGGCCCATGCGCAGACTCCAATCCGTCAAGATCCGCGTGCGTGAGTTGAAGATGGTGGGTCGCGCCCTGCTCTCGCAGAGTCACCCGATTCTGGCGCACATCATCCCCATGCGGCGTTGCAATCTCTCCTGTTCCTACTGCAACGAGTACGATGACTTCTCCCCGCCCATCCCCACCGAAGTGATGCTGGACCGGATCGATCAACTGGCCCGCCTGGGGACCTCCATTGTCACCATCAGCGGCGGTGAGCCTTTGATGCATCGGGAGTTGGAGGCCGTCATCACGCGGATCCGGGACCGCAACATGATCGCCGGTCTCATCACCAACGGATACCTCCTGGCGCGCAAGAGGATCCGGTCCCTGAATCGGGCCGGGCTGGAGCATCTGCAGATCAGCATCGACAACGTGAAGCCCGACAAGAACTCCATGAAGAGCCTGAAGGTGCTGGACAAGAAGCTCCTCTACCTGTCGGAATTGGCGGAGTTCCAGGTCAACATCAATACGGTTCTGGGTTCCGGCGTGAATCATCCCCAAGATGCCCTGGTCATCGCGCGCCGGGCCGTTGCGTTGGGGTTCACTTGCACCGTTGGCGTCATCCATGACGGGCATGGCGGGCTCAAGCCCCTCAGCTCCGAGGAAGTGCACATCTTCCACCAGGTCAAGAGCATGGCGAAGAGGGGCTATTCCCGTCTGAACCGGGTCTTTCAGGAGAACCTGGCTGCCGGCCGGCCCAACGACTGGCGCTGCCGGGCGGGGTCCCGGTACCTGTATGTCTGCGAAGACGGGCTCGTGCACTACTGTTCCCAGCAACGCGGCCACCCGGGAATTCCTCTGGCGGAATACACTCTGGCGGATATCCGGCGGGAGCACCGGACCCCAAAAAGTTGCGCTCCGTACTGCACCGTTTCCTGTGTCCACCAAGCCTCCCTGGTCGACGAGTGGCGGGCTCCCCAGGGGCTCGAAATCCTCCCGGAATCGGGGGCGTAGGTTGCGTTTGGAAAGGCGGGGAGCCGACGGTGAACGCCTTCCCATGACCCGCCGCACCCGAAAGGCGGAGGCATGAGTTCTCGTCCACTGGTGGTTGGGTTGTCAGGCGCGTCGGCGCCCATCTACGGGATCCGGCTGCTGGAACTTCTGCGCGCCGTCCCGGAGGTGGAGACTCACCTGGTCTACACCCGGACCGTGCCCAGGACCGTCGAGCTGGAAACCGGCTACGAACTGGACCAGGTGCGGAATCTGGCTGACGTGGTCCATGAACCGGGCGACATGGCGGCCGCGATTTCCAGCGGTTCCTTCAAGACCCGGGGCATGATCGTCGCCCCCTGCTCGATCCATACCGTCTCCTGCCTGGCCAATTCCATTACCAAGGACCTCCTGACCCGGGCGGCGGACGTGACCCTGAAAGAGAGAAGGCCGCTGGTGCTGCTGGTGCGCGAGTCTCCTTTGCACCTGGGCCATCTCCGGCGGCTGGTGGAAGTGGCGGAGCTGGGAGCGATCGTCGCCCCGCCCATCCCCTCCTTCTACCATCATCCCGAAAGTCTCCAGGATCTGGTGGACCACAGCCTGGGACGGGCCCTGGATGTCTTCGACATCTCCGTCAAGGGAATGAAGCGCTGGGCCACGCCGTCGGGTTCACTCGCTCGCCGCGGGGAGTGATACTATCAGCCCATGAGTGAGGTCCTGGCGAGTCTCGATACGGTGCCCAATGCGGCGCTGCCGACTCGTTTCGGACCGTTCCGGATCTACGGGTTCGAAAGCGAGGAAGACGACGAACAGTTGGTGGCGCTGGTCCGCCAGCCTCTGAGTGACCAGAGGCCCACCCTGGTGCGGATCCACTCGCAGTGCGTCACCGGCGACATCTTTCACTCGCTCCGCTGCGATTGCGGGGAACAGTTGGAACGGGCCCTTCAGATGATCGCCGAGGCCGGCAGCGGCGTCCTGCTCTATCAGTTTCAAGAAGGCCGGGGAATCGGCCTCATCAACAAACTTCACGCGTATCAGTTCCAGGATCAGGGGGCCGATACGGTGGAGGCCAACGCCCGGCTGGGTTTCGAGGCGGACCTGCGCTCCTATCGCTTTTGCGCGGTGGTGCTCCTCCGATTGGGAATCTCCCGGATTCGCCTCATGTCCAACAACCCCGCCAAGATTCGCGGCCTGGAGGCCGAAGGGCTCCAGGTGGTGGAACGGGTTCCCCTGGTCGTGGAGCCCTCACCGGTCTCGCAGGAGTACCTGAAGACCAAGAAGGAAAAGCTCGGGCACCTGTTGTAGAGGGAGATCGTCTCGGGCGCGGCGATCGGGGTCCCGGCGCCGCCTTCCGGTTTCCTACTCCGCTTCTTCTCTTTCCGCCAGAATGTCGCGGGCCTTGGAAACGTGGATGTGCTCCGGAAAATCCTGCACGTAGGCCGCGAGGACCTTCTCGGCTTGATCCCGGTTCCCTGAGTGGTAGTAGATCTGGCCCCTCAGGAAAGTGCTGTCGGCGATGTAGTCGCTCCCGGGGAAGTTGGATTGCAGGGAATCGAGTTCCACGAGCGCCAGTTCCTCGTTCCCCTGGGAGGCCAGGCTCAGAGCCAGGTAGTAGTAGCTCAAGTCGGCCTTCCCCGAGCTGTTCTCAGGATCCAGCTCGATGACCCGGCGCAGCCGTTCGATGGCGGCGGAGAAATCCTGGCGTTCGATGTATTCCTCGGCCAGGCGATATTGGACATCGATGGAATCGGGTTCCCGGCTCGCCGTTCGCAAGAGGCTGGCGAAGGACCCCGGGCCGCCTGCCGCGGCCGCCACGCGCTGCCGAAATGCTTCCGCCGGGACGAAACCCGAGATCCGCTCCATCTCCTGCCCGTCGCCGTCGAGCAGAATCAGACCCGGATAGCCGGTGATGTTGAACCTCTCCTGGAGTTGCTGGCCCTCACGGTCCGTTTCGGCGTTGAGCTTGAGCCAGACGTAGCTGTCGGACATCTCGTCGATGACCGCCTGGTCGGTGAAGGTCTCCGCCTCCATCTTCTTGCAGTATCCGCACCAATCCGTATAGAGGTACGCCAGGACGAGCTTGCCTTCCTGCTGCGCCTGCTTCAGGGCCTGTTGATAGCTCTGAATCCAGGGGAGCCGGCCGGGCAGGGACCGGTAGAGGGAGAACCCCACCAGCAGCACCAGGCAAAGTCCCAGAGTCGCGAGCAGAACACTGGTGTCTTTTCGCATCAGGGTTGCTCCAATGTCACGTCATCCGAGGTTCGGGCGATCCCGTCGGGTCCCGCCGAACGGAGATCGTAGTCCTTGGCCGACAGGGTCCGATAAACGTACTGGTTGAACCATCCATCCAGCTCGGTGGTGGGCTGCATGTACTCCGGGGCCAGGTGGTCCATGAGTTCACGGTAGCTCCCGGCCGGCGGCAGCTCCCCGCGTTCCAGCCGGTAACGGCTGATGGCAGAGTCGATCAGCTTCAGGTCGGAGCGCGTGCGCAGCGACCTTTCCTCGGCCAACGCCGCCAGAATGTTCTCCACCTTTTCCCATCGCCGGTCGCCCAGCCGGATCTCTTCGACGACCCACGCGCGGTCTTTTCGAATGAGCTTGACGGCGGTCTTGAGAGTCACCTCGGCGACGGCGTGGTTCCCGGTCCGTCTCAGCTTGTCGATGCGGACCTGCCCCTTGCCGAGCCGGGCCTGGTCCATGTTGCTCAGGTCGTCCACGATCTGCCGCTCCAGACTCTTGCCGCAAGCCAGGAGAGGCAGAAAGAGCACTGCCATGAGTATCCGCTTCACATTCTTCATGTTAGCAGCGCGCCGCGACTCTCGCTATGCACCCGGCGTGCCTGCCGTACCGGAGTGGTAGATTGACCGGATGCCGCTGCGGTTGGATGTGCCGGTTCAGTACGTGAAGGGAGTGGGGCCGGCCCGGGCCGCCATGCTGCAGAAAGCCCGGATCGGCACCGTCGAGGATCTCCTCAACTACAAGCCGTTTCGCTACGAGGACCGGTCCAGCTTCCGGCTCGTGAACCAGCTACGGGTCGGTGAGGACGCCCTGGTGGAGGGCGAGATCGCCGTTTGCGGGAACTACTCCACCCCGATGAAGAAGGTCCGGATCTTCGAAATGGTGGTGGAGGACCGTTCGGGAGCGCTTGCGGTCAAGTTCTTCAACCAACCCTACCTCCAACACGTCCTCCGCAACGGACAGCGGCTGATTCTCTATGGCCAGGTTCGCCGCGACGACTACACTCTCCGCCCGGTGCTCCTGAACCCGGAATGGGAGCTCGTGATTTCCTCGTCGGACTCGGCCATCCATTCCGGGCGGATCGTGCCCATCTACCGGCGGGTGGGAAAACTGACGACCCGGTCGCTGCGCACCATCGTCCATCGCGCCGTGACCGAATTGCAGCGGGACACGCAGGACCCGATTCCCGGCCGGTTGCTGGAGAAGCACGGCCTGCCGGACCGCCGCCGGGCGTGGCGCGAACTCCATTTCCCCGTCCTGCCGGAAGACCGGAAGCGGGAGGCTTTCCTGGAGGATCTGGAGTCGAGCGCGACTCCGGCGCAGCGCAGATTCGTCTTCGAGGAGTTCTTCCTGTTTCACCTGGGTCTCCAGGTGGTGCGCCGGGACCGGGAGTCCCTGCCCAAGACCCGTCGGATCGAGATCAACGATGGGGTTCGGGAGGTGGTGAAGGGGATCCTTCCCTTCCATCCCACGTCCGCCCAGAAGAGAGTGGTGGGCGAGATCGTCGACGATCTGCTCAGCGGCAACGTCATGAGACGGCTGCTCCATGGGGACGTGGGCTCGGGCAAGACCATCGTCGCCCTCCAGGCCATGGTGGTGGTGCTGGAGAACGGATTCCAGGCCGCTCTCATGGCGCCGACGGAGATCCTGGCCGAGCAGCACTTCCAGACGCTTTCGCGATACCTGCGGGACACCGGTTACAGGTTGGCGCTGCTCACGGGACGGGTCCGGGGCAAGCGGCGCCAGGGCATCCTGGAGCAGATCCGTTCGGGCGCCGTCCAACTGGTCATCGGGACTCACGCCCTGATCGAGGCGCCGGTCCGGTTTCGGGACCTGGGTCTGGCGGTGATCGACGAGCAACACCGTTTCGGGGTGCTGCAACGGTCGCGGCTCATGGGCAAGGGGGATCAACCCGACGTGTTGATCATGACGGCCACTCCGATTCCCAGAAGCCTCGCCCTGACGGTGTACGGCGACCTGGACCTCTCGGTGCTGGACGAGTTGCCTCCGGGGCGCCGGCCGGTCGAGACGGTCCTCTACTCTGAACCGGACCGGGACCGGGTCTACGGCCTCCTGAAGCGGGAACTGGCCCAGGGCCGTCAAGCGTACGTGGTGTATCCGTTGATCGAGGAATCGGACAAGCTGGAACTGCGGGCCGCCGAGGAGATGGCCGGTCAACTCCGGGAAGTGTTCCCGGGCTACGGGCTGGGCCTGATCCACGGCCGCCTCAAGAGTGAGGAGAAAGATGCGCAGATGCAGGCCCTGCGCGACGGCAAGATACAGATTCTGGTGGCGACGACGGTCGTGGAGGTGGGTCTGGACGTTCCCAATGCAACGGTCATGGTGGTGGAGCATGCCGAACGTTTCGGCCTCTCCCAACTCCATCAGTTGCGGGGCCGGATCGGGCGCGGTGGCCACCGGGGGACCTGCGTTCTCTTAACCGGCGGGGCTCGATCCGAGAATGCCTTCCGCCGCTTGGATATCATGTGCCGGACTTCCGACGGCTTCCGCATTGCCGAGAAGGACCTGGAGATTCGGGGGCCCGGGGAGTTCGTGGGGACCCGGCAGTCGGGGATTCCCCAGTTCCGGTTCGGCAACATCGTCCGGGACCGCCGCCTGCTGGAGTTGGCGGCCCGGGAGGCACGGGATCATTTCAGCGTCCTGACCGAAGACGCCAAGGGAGAGGGCAAGGGCCAACTGGTCCGGTTGGCGGACCAGTGGCGGAGCCGGTTCGGTCTCTTCGACGTCGGTTGATTCCGCTGGAACGGGCATGAGGATCATCGCCGGTAGATTCCGCGGCAAGAGGCTAGCCGGTTTCAGGGCCGATATCCGGCCCACCACCGACCGGGCCCGGGAGACACTCTTCAACGTCGTTCGCGACCGGGTCCCGGGTTCCGTCTGGCTCGACCTGTTCACGGGGTCGGGAGCCGTGGGAATCGAGGCCATCAGCCGGGGCGCCCGATACGTGATCTTCAACGACCGGTTCCGGGAATCCACGGCGCTGGTCCGGAAGAATCTGGCCCTTTGCCGCGTGGAGGAGGGATTCGAGATTCACCAAAAGGATTCCTTCACCCTGCTGAGGAATCTCCGGCCTCCCGCCGTCGACTTCGTCTTTCTGGATCCGCCCTACAAGTTCAAACGCCACGCCAAGCTTCTGGAGAGGCTCTCGGCCATGCCCTGGATGCGCCCGGAGAGCACCATCGTCCTGGAGGTGTTCAAGAAGACTCCGCGTCCGGAAACGTCCCCCCGGATCACTTGGACCCGCACGGTGCGGGTCGGCGACAACAAGCTTCTCTTCTACGCGATTCCGGAAGAACCGCGGGATCCGGGCAGCGGACGGCCGGATGAAACCGGGTCCGCGGTCGATCCTGAAGTTGTCACCTCCTCCTTCGACCCAGGTTCACGTACTCGCGATAGAGGCTCCTGGCCTTGAGCCGGCGGCGCAATCGTTCGACGCCGGCCAGCATGCGGCTGCGTAGCGTGCTGTAGGGAATTCCCTTGATCCGGCAGAGATCCTTCAGCTTCATTTCCCGCGGGCCCATGATCATCCGGATCGCCTCCTGCTGAACGCCCGGAAGCTCGGACATGGCATGCGTGATCTCCCGGAGAACGTCACCTCGGATAGTCTTCCTCTCTCGTTGGAGCAGGAGAGTGAGGGGGTCGGCGGGAGCGTTGTGGATCGGAAGCGTGAACTCACCCGGTTCCTCCGGAAGAGGCAGATAGATACGGCGCCGGGAAGCGCGGTAGTGGTCGATGCTGGCGTTGAAGACGGACCGGCGCAGGTAGCGGTAGGTCTCCAACTCGTCAGGAAAGCTCCGCCCCGAGGCTAACACCTGGGAAAGAGCGTCCTGGAGGATGTCCTCGACGCGTGCGTCGTCGAACAGGAAGCTACGAACAATGGAGCGAAGAGCGGTGTACTTTTTTTGCCAAACCCGTTCCAGCATGCGGTCTACACCCGCTTCGCAGAAACGGAAATTAGCAAGCCGCTGCAGGCCGATCAGGGGGTGGGAAAAACCTGCAGCGAAACAGGTCGGCTATTGTAGGGATTCGGTTCCGCCGGTGTCAACGACGATTTCGCAACCTGGCCGGGGCATGCGGATGGGCGGCAAAGGCGCCGTTGTTGCGGCACTTGCCGCGCCGTTCCCCTCGGTCTGCGGGACGCTCTGCCTGTCCCCGCCGCGGTTGTCATTCAATCATGGCCTGCGTAACATGATGCGGATCTCATGGCTGAGCCGGTCATCGCAATCTATCCCGGGTCTTTCGATCCCGTGACCAACGGTCATCTCGACATCATCCGCCGAAGCCGGAACGTCTTTGACACGGTGATCGTCGCGGTGCTGCAAAACCTGGAAAAGAAACCACTTTTCAGCGCCGAGAAGAGGCTCGCCATGCTGCGGCAAGTCACCAGGTCATGGCCAAATGTTAAGGTGGATTCTTTCGATGGCCTTTTGGTGAGTTACGCAGTGGAGAAGGGTGCCCGGGTCATCGTCCGCGGCATCCGGGCCGTCACCGATTACGAATACGAATTCCAGATGGCCCTGATGAACCGGAGGATGGAGTCTTGCATCGAAACCATATTCATGCTGCCTTCCTCCGAGTACTCGTACCTGAGTTCCAGCCTGGTCAAGGAGGTCTACACCTTGGGAGGGGAGATCACCGGCCTGGTGCCTGAGGTCGTAGAGTCGAGTCTGCGCGCTTTGGACGGATAACGGGATCTCTGTGGAAGAGTCCGGGTCTCGCAACGAAGGGGATAGTCCTGTGGGTCCGATAAAGAGCAGGTACGGTCTTGGCCTTCTGGCCGTGGTATCGGTTTCGCTGGTCGTGGTGGTGCTGTTTCAGAGGCACTGGATCGGCCTCGAGCGGGGCCGATCGCTTTCCGGGACGGTTCCGGAGACGGTGTCCGACGCCGGACCCCAGGTTCCCGAGCCCGAGCCCGTGACGGTTCGAAAGGCCGGCATCCCTCGCGGCGCCACTTTGGCGACCGTACTCCGCGGATTCGACGTTTCGGGTTCGGAGATCCACCGGCTGGTGGAGGATACGCGGGACGTCTACAACCTGGACCGGGTCCGGCCGGGGAATCGCCTGGTTCTGGAGCTGGAACTCGACGGATCGTTTCGAAGCGTCCGCTACGACATCGACGACGAGGAATACCTGGTCGTCCGTCAGGAGCGCGACCGGTACGTGGCGACTCGTCATAAATACGATTTCCAGTTGGAGGAGAAACGGGTCTTCGGGGAGATCCGGACCAGTCTGACGGAAGCCTTGATCTCCCAGGGCGAGAAGTACGCCCTCGTCTCCAAGGTGCTGGATATTCTCGGCTGGGATCTCGACTTCACCCAGTTGCAACCTCAAGATTCGCTTACCCTGCTGGTGGAGAAGAAGTATCGGGCCGGCCGGTTCGTCAAGTACGGCGATGTGCTGGCCGTCCGGTTCGACCAGATGGACAGGAGTCTGTTCGGTTGCCTGTTCACTGATCCGGAGACGGGCAAGCAGGACTACTTCGACGAGAAGGGGAACTCCTTGCGGAAAGCGTTCCTCCGGGTGCCTTTCAGGTTCGATCCCCGCATCACTTCCGGCTTCTCCTATTCCCGTTTCCATCCCATATTGAAGCGCCGCCGTCCGCACCTGGGAGTCGATTACGGCGCCCCCACCGGCACCGAGGTGATCTCGGTCGCTTCCGGGACCGTCTCGTTCGCCGGCCGCAAAGGGGGCTACGGGAAGATGGTGAAGATCCGCCATGGACAGTATTCCACCAGCTACGCGCACCTGTCCCGGATCCAGGTTCGCCGGGGCCAGCGCGTGGAGCAGGGGGACGTCATCGGGAGAGTCGGATCCACCGGCCTTTCCACGGGGCCCCATCTGGACTATCGGATCCAGGATCAAACCGGCCGGTACCGGAATCCCTCCAAGCTCAAATTCCCGCCCGAAAAACCGGTGGCTCCGCAGCATCTGGACGCCTTTCGGGGCGTCAGAAACGACCTGTTGCAGCGTCTGAGTTCATTTCCCGCCACGGCCGAGTATTTCACCCGCAAGGCCAAGACCGGATAAGCCGCAGATCGAGTCAGGGCAGGGGCTGACCGGCGGCGTCGGCCGGGTTGATGACTCCGACCTTCATTGCAGAGAGGCTCTTCAGGAGATCCGGGAGATCGTACTTCCGCAATGACCCGTGGACCGTGTTCACCAACTGGTTCACGGGCACCTCGGTCTGAATCACGTTGGACCAGGAGACCAGCGAACGGCGCAGTTCCAGTGAAGCGAACAGCGCCGGCTCCAGGGCCGCGGCATGGAGGGCGGCGGGTCCGGCCTCGCCGATCCCCACCAGGTGAACCCTGCGTGCGGCTTCGGACCCCGTGCTCCCGGCCAGGTGGCGGGCGATGACGAGAATCTCCTCGGCCCGCATCCCCAGGTACGATCGGCCCAGCATGTAGGCCATGTAGAACTCTTCCCAGTCCGCTCCGAACAACGGACCGTAGCCCCACTTTCCCTTGGCCGGCTGAGTCTCGCCCACGCCTCGCAGATCGACGGCCAGGACTTCGCGCCCGTCCAGCACCAGCTTCTCGATGGGGCCCTCGGGTTCGGCATCCACCTGCTTGCCTTCGCCATGAAGGTACAGGACCATGTCCCGGCCGCCGGCATCGGGCACGAAGCGCAGGGCGGGGAGCCGGATGCCCGGCTCCGGGTGAAGGACCTGCTTGTGAATCGTATACCCGGGCCGGGGCAGGGTTCCCGCATCTTCCACCGTCAAGAGGGGCAGTTCGTCCAGACGGCGGATTCCCGCCAGGCGCCGGACCTCCGCCAGCGCTTCGTCTCTGGGAGTCTGCCGCCACCAGGCGCGCCTGACAGCGGCGAACTCCTTTTCCCGCTCCCGATTGAATTGGAAGACGGTTCGGGCGCCGGGGATGAGCTGAACCTGGCCTTCGGGACTGGCACGGAGCACCGGCAGCCGAACCGGGCGGAACTCGCTGTAGTCCGGTCCCGAGGCCGTGATGAACTCCTGCATGGACCCTTCCTCCTCGCTCAGGAGAGGGGAGTCGTCCTCGCGGAGGGCGTCGTCGATTCCCAGGAGCCAGCGGCGCATCCAGCGGGCCATGCCCTCCCGCAGGGGCCGATAGAAACCGTGGACCACGTCGGCTTCCACCAGGTCGACTCTTTCCGGGTATCCCAGGCGTCCGTAGAAACGTTTGGCCTCCCGCAGCGACCGCCAAGATCCGGAGATGTCGAACATGTCGTCGCGGGTGGCGGCGCAGATGAGAGTCGGTTTCGGCGCCCGGATCATGAGGTAGTCGGCATGTCCGAGACCCTGGGCGATTTCGCCGTAGACCTGTTGTTCCGAGTCTCCCGGCCCCTGCGTGTGCAGCAGCTCCTTCACGTGAGTGATGTAGCAGGAGGGAGCAGCGCAGGCAATGCGCTCGTCCAGCGCCATGAGCAGAGTGGTCACCAATCCGCCCCCCGAGTTGCCCGTGAGTCCGATCCGGTCCGGATCGATCTCCTCCCGGCTCGTCAGGTAGTCGATACTCCGGATCCCGTCCCAGATCCGGTAGGTGGCGGCGCTGAGGCCCAGGGGAATGGAACTCACCGCCACCAGCATGTGCTCGATTCCGTTCTCGAAGCGGGGCCGTCCGTCGGGATGGAGAATCTGGTGGCGCTCCCCTTGCCCGATGGGGTCGTAGCACAACGCGGCCATTCCCCCTTTGGCCAGAAGGACGCCGGCCCGCTGGTACATTTCCGACGATTTGGCGCTGGGCGCGTGCCCGCAGGCGATCAGGACCCCGGGATAGGGGGGCGGACCGTCGGGGAGGTAGAGGAGCGCCGTGACGTAATGCCCGGGACGGCTCTGGTACAGGACGCGCTCCACGCTGTAGCCGTCGCGCCGGTGGTGGCCCACGACGCGAGCCTGAAGCGGCGTCCTTTCGGGAAAGCCCCCGAGTTGGGCCCGCAGGAATTCCCGCATGCGCCGCTGGTGCTCCCGCATCTGCCCGGGCGTCCTGAGTTCTTCGAACGCCGCCTCGCGGCGCAGGAACGCCTTCTCGGCCTGGTCCAGGAGATACTGGCGAACCATTTTCCTGGTCTCCACCCGGTTGATCCTTTCGGGGAGAACCCTCAAAGTTGGGGAGGCCTCGGACGGAATGGTGGAGCACATGACCAGTATCCAGATCGATTTCAGAAATTTGGGCAAGGGCTTCATTTTCTCCCAGTCGTGCGCGCCAGTTTATTGGGAAGCGGGGACGCGCGGCCAGTCCGGTGCCGTGTCAGGAGGTGGATCGGTATGAAGAAGATTTCTTTGATCCTGTTGACGTCACTTCCATTGTTCGCCGGCGCGCTGTCCGCGAGCCAGGAACCCGGCACGAATCTCGACCGGTTGCTGGCCGGACTGCCCCAACCCTGGAAGCAGAAGATGCATCGCATCACGCTCCAGGAGTACGAAGCGACGTTGGAATACTGGTCCGAGCGGCACGGGAAGATCCTCCAGGTCGAACGTGTGGCCGAGTCGGCGGAGAAGATGCCCATCTTTCTTCTCAAGATCACCGATTCGACCGTACCGGACGAAGACAAGCAGGTCTGCCTCGTCACCGCGCTGCACGGCGGTCCCGAGCGTTCCGGCACCACCACCATTTTGCATTTGGCCGAATGGCTCCTGGGCGGCAGTGACGAGGCCGCCGAGACCCGGCGCAAGCAGGTCCTGCTTCTGATGCCCATCGTGAATCCATACGCCTTCTTCGTGACCGATCGCTTCGGCACGTCTCAAGGCATGAATCCCTACGGAGGGGGCGACGAAAATTGGGATCTGGAGAACCTCTCCTTCAAGCAACCGGACAAGGTCCCGGAGATCCGGGCGGTCCTTTCCGTGATGGACCGTTACCGTCCGGAGGTCCACGCCGACATCCATGGCACCGGACTTCAGGAGTATCCGGTGGACAAGCTGGGGGACCGGCGGTCCTATCGCGGACAGACCATGTTCGAGTCCACCGGATCCGCATATTCCAACTTCCTGCTGCGTCCCTGGGATCCGCGGATCACCGACGCCATGATTCAGGCGGGGGTCGAAGCGGGGTATGGATCGGACCGGGCCGAGGCCGATGCCCAGCGGGGGTTCTGGGCTCCGGCCCTGGACGCGTTGTCCGGCCGCTTGTGGCGGGGCCGGACCCGCTTCTACACGGCCCAAATTGGATACGCCCGCTACCATACCCTTCAGACCGTCCTGGAGGTGGGCTGGGAGGAAGCCGGGGTCGCCCGGCTGAAGGGGCTTCTGCTGATCGGAAACGGATTCTGGCAGGACCAGCCCATCTCCGGCTACCCCGTAAACCGGGTGAAGTCGTTCACCGGGCACTACGTCACGGCCTGGGGCCGGACCGCCGCCGAGCGCCGCAGAAGCCGCGTCGAGCTCTGGGAGAAGCAGGAGCGATTCCTTCAGGGCATCCTCTATCCCCAGACCGCGGGCCGCGACAGCTACTTGGTCGCAGTGGACAGGGACGCGTCCCGGGTTCTGGACTCGGATCCGGAGGTCTTCCTATCCAACCTCCGGGGTCGGCCGGGAATCGATGCCCAGTCCGTGGAGACCTTCGTCCGGGCGGGCCCCGAAGTCCTGGTCGTGCTGGACAGGGGAAACCAGTCCGACGCGCCCGGTTCCTCCCGGATCCTGCATGGAATCGGCTTCCGGTTCCGGATCCCGTACCGCCGGCCTCAACTGGTGGACGTCCGTCTGAACGGACACGCCCTCACCGAGAGTCCGGACGACGGCTACCAGAGCTGGTTCGGAAACGGTTTCACCCAGGTTCAGGTCAACGTTCCACCCGAGAAAGCGCGGGACCTTCGCATCTTCGTCCTGACCGTCGCCTACCGGCCCGACGTAACCCGAAGCTACGGCTGGACGCCGCCGCGTGAGGTGCTGGACCGGCTCGGAAGGAGGTAAAACGCCGGGAAAGAGGAAGGCTCCCCCGTCGGGCCATGCCCGGCCAAACGGAGCGGGAGCGGAGCGGCGGTTTCCCAACCGCCGATTCTTGGAACGTCAGGGAACCCGGCGCACGGGCGATTGGAAATTGCCTCCTTTTACCATTCGTGAGGCTTGGGCCGGGGCAGCCTGCGTCCCATGTGGGGGATCTTGATCAGGTCGAAGTCTTCCCGGATGTCGGGGCTGTTGAAATTGATCTTGTTGATCCGGTGGGCCAGGTTGTCGAAGGCTTCGCAGTCCAGAGGCTGGAGTTCGAAGCGATAATGGGCCAGGTCGATGGTGACACGGGGTGAAGTCGGGAAGTCCTTGAGCTTGCCCTCCAGGTCGACTCCGACGAAGCTGTTTCCCAGGACCTTCAGGTAGTTGCTCTTGTAGGCGTCGCCGGGAACGCCCGTATCCATGGCGAAGCGTCTGATCCGCGCTTCCTTTCCCTTGCGGTTGAAAATGTGGATCTGATCGGGTCTCAGGTCCCACTCTCCCTTGGTGAACGTGACGATGTTCAGGATGGGAGTGATGTTCTCGTCCAGCGATCGGATCAGCTCGATGGTCCAGATGTTCTCGTAGTCGACGAAGGCATGGCAGGCCGAGGCCTCCGCCGGTTCGGCCGTATCCGTCGGCGACAACTGTCCGGCGGCCGCCGGAGCCGCCAGGGCCAGGTGGAGGCCGGCCAGGAGCACGCTCAAACCATGCCTCAGTCCGCGCTGGTGGACTCCCATGTCTTACGCGCCTCCGCCGGCCGCACCGGATGGGATCGGCCGTTCCCGGGTTCGCAACGAGCCGGAGATCTGGTTGATGTCCCGAATTCCGTGACTCCGGCAATAGTCCTCCAGGCCCTGGATCACCTTCGGGGCAGCCAACGGATCCGAGAAGTTGGCGGTCCCGAGTTGGACCGCCCGGGCTCCGGCAATGAGAAACTCCAGGGCGTCCCGGGTGGTGGCGATGCCGCCGATGCCGATGACGGGAATCTCCACGCTCTCGGCGACCTGATGGACCAGCCGAACGGCCAAGGGCCGGATGGCAGGCCCCGAGAGGCCGGCAGTCACATTGGAGATCATGGGCCGGCGCCGGTGAACGTCCACGCTCATACCCACGAAGGTGTTGACCAGAGTGACGGCGTCGGCGCCCGCCTCCTGGCAGGCTCGGGCAAAGATGCCGATGTCGGTGACATTGGGCGACAGCTTCACCCAGACCGGTTTGGCCGACACCCGGGTCACGGCCTGGACCACTTGGAAGGTCAGGTCCGGATCGTGTCCGAATTCGATTCCTCCCTCGGAGATGTTGGGACAGGAGATGTTCAGCTCCAGGGCGCTCACCTTGGGACAGGGGTTGAGCCGGTCGGTGAGGGCGGTGAATTCGCCGATGCTCTTGCCGAAGATGTTGGCGATGACGTGGGTCTCGTAGGGTTCCAGCCGTGGAAGCTTGTCCTGGACGAATGCCTCCACACCGACGTTTTCCAATCCTATGGCATTGAGCATCCCCGACGGAGTCTCGAAGATCCGGCCGGGCGCGTTACCCGGTCGGGGAAGGAGGGAGAGTCCCTTGGTGCAGAAGCCGCCCAGCCGGGAGATGTCGAAGAAGCGGGTGAACTCCAGTCCGTAGCCGAAGGTGCCCGAGGCCGTCAGCACCGGGTTCTTGAAACGGATGCCGGAGATCTCCACGGCAAGGTTGACCGGCTCAGGCATGGACCCCTTCCCCTTCCGTTGCCGTGTCCCAGACCACCTCCCGGGCATCGAACACGGGGCCGTGGGTGCAGGCCAGGCGATAGGAGCGGACGGTTCTTACGCTGCACCCCAGGCAGACGCCGAAACCGCAGGCCATGGGGGTCTCCACCGATACCTGGCAACCGGCTTCGTGAGCGGAGGCCAGCCTGGAGACGGCCTGCATCATGGGATTGGGTCCGCAGGTGTAAACGGCCAGTCTCCGAGCCGGATAGGAGCGGAAGTAAGGCTCCAGAATCTGGGTGACCAGTCCCCGGAAACCTCGGCTGCCGTCTTCCGTCGCGACCTGGACCTGGATCCCCAGGTCCTGAAAGTCCTCGAGTCCCACCAGGTCCCGGGCCCTGCGGGCGCCGTACAGAAGATGGACTTCCTCCCCGGCCTCGCTGAGTTCCTTGGCCAACAGGAAGACGGAGGCGATGCCCACTCCCCCCGCGACCAGAACGCTGACCCGGCCCTTGGCCCGGGAGGTGTCGAATCCGTTTCCCAGCGGGCCGATCAGGCTGACCCGGTCGTCTTTCCGGAGCGCCGCCAACTGACGGGTCCCCGGCCCCACCACCTTGATCAGCAGCGTGAGGAGATCGCCGTCGCCGGACATGCGAGGGATCGAGTAGACGGCCAGAGCGCGCTTGAGAAGGGGGTCGGAAGAGCAGTCCACCAGACCGGCCATGACGAACTGGCCGGGTTTGGCGCTGTCGGCAATCTCACGGGAACGAAGCGCCAAGAGGTGGTTGAAACCGGGATAGCCGACGCTCCCGACGACCGGCGCCTGGACCACGTGAATCACCACTTCACGATAGCACAGGGCAGTGAAAGTGTGAGAGGAGTGGGGGAAGGGGAGGTCTCCGGCTGAGCCCCGGGTTCGCCCGCCGGCCTTCTCTCTTTCGAATTCGCCGGAACTCATTCTCGCCGGGCCATCCCTGTGCTAACCTCAAAATCTCAGGCCGCCCTCAGTTAGTGCCGGAGGAGTCCGTTGCAACTGTTGATGACGAATCGTGAGATGGAGCGCACGCTCCTGAAGATCTCCAGGGACCTGGTCGAATCCCATCCGGACATCCAGGAGGCGGCTCTGGTGGGGATCCGCCGCCGCGGAGTTCCCCTGGCGCGGCGTCTGAAGCGGAATATCGAAGACCTGACGGGGCACCGCCTGCCGCTGGGGATCCTGGACATCAACTTCTATCGGGACGACTTGTCCCTGGTCGGGCCGCAGCCCATCGTCGGAGCGTCCCAGTTGGATTTTCCCGTCACCGGCCGGACCCTGCTGCTGGTGGACGACGTGCTCTACACTGGCCGTACCGTGCGGGCGGCCCTGGAGAGCCTTCTGGACTACGGCCGGCCCAAGCGGGTGGAGCTGGTGGTGCTCATCGACCGGGGACACCGCGAGCTTCCCATCCAGGCGGACTTCGTGGGCCGCCGGGTTGCGACCCGGGAAGACCAGACGGTCGACGTGCACATCGCCCCTGTGGACCGGGACGAGGGGGTGTTTCTCACCCGGAAGGGCGCGTAACCCATGCCGCTCAGCAGCAGGCATCTTCTGGGCATCGAAGGGATGCCGGTCGGCGACATCGAGCTGATTCTGAACACGGCGCGGGGCTTCGGCGAGATCGCCACCCGTCCAATCAAGAAGGTGCCGACGCTTCGAGGAAGATCCATCATCAACCTCTTCTACGAGGCGTCGACCCGCACCCGCTCATCGTTCGAGATCGCCGCCAAGCGCCTGAGCGCCGACATCCTGAACTTCAGCGTTTCCACCAGCAGCGTGGGAAAGGGGGAGACCCTCGTCGACACGGCCCGCAACCTGGAATCCATGAGTCCCGAGATCATCGTCCTGCGTCACCAGGCGGCCGGAGCGCCCTGGTTGCTGGCCGAAACCTGCCGCGAGTGCTCCATCGTCAACGCGGGGGACGGAATGCACGAGCATCCGACGCAGGCGCTTTTGGACGCCTACACCATCCTGGAGCGCAAGGGTTCCATCCGGGACCTGAAGGTCGCCATTGTCGGGGACATCTCTCACAGCCGGGTCGCCCGTTCCAACACCTACCTGTTGAACAAGATGGGGGCCCGAGTCTGGATCTGCGGCCCTCCAACGCTGATACCGCTGGAGTTCGGACAGTTGGGAGCCACCGTCACCTTCCATCTGGAGGAGGCCCTGGCGGATGCGGACGTGGTGATGATGCTCAGGACCCAGAGGGAGAGGCAGCATGAAGTCTTCTTTCCTTCGGTCCGGGAATATTTCCGTCTCTTCGGACTGAGCCTCGAGAGGATGCGGTCCGCCCGCAAGGACGCCATCATCATGCATCCGGGACCCATCAATCGCGGCGTCGAGATCGATCCGGACGTCGCCGACGGCGACCATTCGGTCATACTGAATCAGGTGACCAACGGGCTGGCGGTGAGAATGGCGGTCCTGTATCTCCTTTTGGGAGCCGGCGAGGAGGAGTCGTGAGCCTGTTGCTGCGCGGAGGCCGGGTCGTGGACCCGTCCCAGGATCTGGATCGGCGGACGGACGTTCTCATCGAGGATGGGAAAGTGGCGGGCGTGGGGAACGTAGCCACTCGCAGGAGCGGCGAGACCATCGACGTCGACGGCTGTGTGGTCACTCCCGGTTTCGTCGACATGCACGTCCACCTTCGGGAACCGGGCCGGGAGGACAAGGAGACCATTCTCACCGGGTCCCGGGCGGCGGCGGCGGGAGGCTTCACCAGCATCGTCTGCATGCCCAATACGACTCCCGTCAACGACAACGCCGCCATCACCCGGTTCATTCTGGAACGGGCCGCCGAAGCGGGCCTGGTGAACGTCTATCCCACCGGCGCCATCACCCTGGGTTCCCGGGGCGAACAACTGGCGGAGATCGGGGAGATGCACTCGGCGGGGATCGTCGCCATCACCGACGACGGACGCCCGGTGCAGAACAGCCAGGTCATGCGCCGGGCGCTGGAATACGCCAGGATCTTCGACATCCCGGTGATGGACCACTGCGAGGATCTGTTCCTGGCCGCCGACGGATGCATGAACGAGGGGAAGGCGTCGACCCGGCTGGGGCTGAGGGGGATGAGCCGCGCCGCCGAGGAGCTCCATGTGGTCCGCGACATCATCCTGAGCCGGATCACGGGCGGCCGGGTCCACATTCTCCACATTTCCACGCGGGAGTCCCTGGACCAGGTGAGGACCGCCAAAGCGCAGGGAATCCGGGTCACCTGCGAGGTATTGCCCCATCACTTCAGCCTGACCGACGACGACATCCGGGATTTCGACACCGACTTCAAGATGATGCCTCCGCTGCGGGAAAGAGCCGATGTCGAGGCCATGTTGGAGGGTCTGGCGGACGGGAGCATCGACTGTCTGGCCACCGACCATGCGCCTCACACCCGGTTGGACAAGGAGGAGCCGTTCGAGGCGGCGGCCAGCGGCGTCATCGGCATGGAGACGGCCATCCCGCTCTGCTGGGAGCACCTGGTCTGTGCCGGCGTGGTCCCGGTCCCCAGGCTGGTGGAGCTCTTCAGTCTCAATCCCAGCCGGATCCTCAAACTGGGGAAGGGGACCTTGGCGGAAGGTGCGGACGCCGACGTGACGGTCATCGATCCGGAACGCCGGCAGGTGGTGGATCCGTCGCGCTTCAAGTCCAAGGGACGCAATTGTCCGTTCCGGGGCTGGGAGCTTCGCGGGGCGCCGGTGCTCACCGTGGTGGGCGGCCGGGTCGTCCACCGGCAGGAGTCAGCGTGAAAATTGCGATTCGACGGATTGTGAGGGTGTGTGGGGCCGGCTGGATCTGGATGCTCCTGATTCTGCCGGTACAAGCTCAAGACCAGGTTCGGTTCGAACTGCTGGTGGATTCGGCTGAGGTTCCCGCCGGGGAGGTCTTCGAGGCAAAGCTGCGCGCCGAGTTGGCGCCGGGGTGGCATATCTACTCGCTCAACCAGCCTCCTCCACCGGTCAAGACCACAGTGACCGTCGTGAAGGAGTCGGGATTCGAGGCCGCCGGTCCCGTGACCCAGCCGACCCCCATCGTCGCCTACGATCCCAGTTTCGATATCGATACCGAGTACTTCGAGGAACAGGTGGACTTTGGCGTACCGGTTCGAGTGCGTTCCTCGACCGGGCCGGGTGCAGAAACGCTCGGAGTCAAGGTTCGCTTCATGGTCTGCAGCGATACCCTCTGCCTGCCGCCCCAGACCAAGGTTTTCGAAGCCGCCGTGCGGGTTTCGGAGGCTCGGGCCCCCGCCGGGAGTCCGCCGGCTGATACCCAGGAAGCGGAGCCCGCTCCGTCCCCGGCCGTCCAGGAAGAGCCTCCCGGCGCCGCTTCGGGTGCCCCGGCAGCCGCCGGAGACTCGGGCGGTATTCCGGTGGAGACGCTGGGCTACATCGCCTTCGCCATGGGCATGGGAGCGCTGGCGCTCCTGACGCCGTGCGTTTTCCCCATGATCCCCATCACCGTCTCCTACTTCACCAAACGTCAGGCCGTGACGCGCGGCCAGGCCCTCCGCGACGCCTCCCTCTATTCCCTGGGGATCATCCTGACCTTTACGCTGCTGGGCTTCGGCCTCACTTTCCTCTTCGGATCGGGCGGCATCAACCGCCTGGCGGCGAATCCGGGCATCAATCTCCTGATCGCCGCGATCTTCATCGCCTTCGCCCTGAGCCTGTTCGAAGTGCTGGAGCTTCGCCTCCCCGCCAGTTGGACCACCGCGTTGGACCGGAAGGCATCGGCCACGGGGGGGATCGCCGGGATCCTGCTCATGGCTCTGACGTTTTCGCTGGTGTCCTTCACCTGCACCGTCCCCTTCGTGGGAACGCTGATGGTCGCCGCCATTCAGGGGGACTGGCTCTGGTCGCTATTGGGCGTGACTGCCTTTGCGGTGGTCTTCTCCTCGCCTTTCTTCCTGTTGGCGTTGTTCCCGTCCTGGCTCAAATCGCTGCCCCGAAGCGGAAACTGGCTGAACTCGGTCAAGATCACCATGGGTTTCCTGGAGGTCGCCTTCGCCTTCAAGTTCCTCAGCAACGTGGATCTGGTCTACCAGTGGGAACTCCTGACCCGGCCGGGCCTCATCGCCATCTGGCTGGCCATTTCGGTGATGATCCTTTTCTATCTCCTGGGCTGGTTTCGCTTTCCCCACGAACAGGCGACCGAATCCATCGGAGTTTCGCGGGCTTTCTTCGCGGTCTTCTTCGCCGCCATATCGATTCATCTGATCCGGGGACTCATCGGGTTCCCGTTGGGAGAGTTGGACGCGTTCCTGCCTCCTCGCGACTACGGGAATCCGGCGTCCGTCGTGGGTTCCCTTGGGCAAGGCGCCGGCGAAGAACTGGATTGGATCGACGACTATGAGTCCGGTCTGGCCGGGGCGCGGGAGTCGGGCAAGCCGGTCTTCATCGATTTTACCGGCTACACCTGCACCAATTGCCGCTGGATGGAGGCGAACGTCTTTACCCTGCCCCAGGTTCAAGAGAGATTTCGCCAGTATCTTCTGGTCCGTTTGTACACCGACGGCACGGGTCCGGAGCATGCCGAGAACATGCGTCTCGAGCAGGAGCGCTTCGGGACCATCGCGCTTCCGTTCTACGTGGTGCTGTCGCCGGAAAACGAGGTGGTGGCCACTTTTCCGGGGTTGACCCGGAACCCGGAGGAGTTTATCGACTTCCTGGATCGCGGCCTGGAGGCGAATCGGTCCGGCCGGGCAGGTTGACGATGATGTCGCCCGGCTTGGCGTAGCCGTGACGGTCCCGGGCGATGCGTTCGACTTCGTCGGGGTCTTCGCGCAGCTTCCGGATCTGCTCCCGGTAGAGTTGCTGCTGCTGGCGCAGCTCCTGGTTTTCCATCAGGAGTTGCTGCAACTCGCCCCGGGCCTTGCGGAACTCCAGGTAGCCCCCTTCGGCGAAGATCAGGATGTAGGTGAGGAAGAAGCAGGCCGCCAAGAGCAGGATCCAGAAGGTTTCCCGTCGTGCCTTGCGACTGATAGCCATAGAGGAGGAACCTATGACACCGGTCCGAATCGTCTTTTGCACCATCGACAGCGCCGACGCCGCCCGAAGACTGGCCCGGAGGCTGGTTGAGGACCGTCTCGCCGCCTGCGTGAATATTATCGAGAACGTGACCTCGGTTTACAAGTGGGAGGGCCGGATCGAGGAGGACGCCGAACTCCTGCTGGTGATCAAGACCCGGGACGGCCAGCTGCGGGAATTGATGGAGCGGATCGGGGAACTCCACCCCTACGATGTCCCGGAAATCCTTTGTTGGCCGGTTCAGGAGGGGAGCAGGCCCTATCTGGACTGGGTCGTTGCCGAAACCGGTTAGAACGGAAGTCCCTCCTTGGGGCGGCGGTTTCCAAACCGCCGAATCTTCGAGCGTGGGCGGACCGGCAATAGAAAGACGGGCGATTGGAAATCGCCCCTCCCAATGGCTGCGTGTCGCAAAAGGGGGGACGGCTCCGGAACCGGGCGCCGGGACTATTCCGTTTTCTTCTCGATCCCTTTTTCCTGGGAGGCCCTTATGGAATCCTTGAAATTCCGGATTCCTTGACCCAGTCCTTTCCCCAGTTGGGGAAGGCGGCTGGCGCCGAAGATCACGACCACGATAATGAGAATGATGACGAGTTCCGTAACACCCAAACCACCCATTGCCGGTGACCTCTCAGATATCCAAAATCAAGATTCGATGACCGAATCTTAATCCTCCGGCTCCCACACTGTCAAATCGCCGGCCGCTCACGGATGGCCGCTTGGACCCTGCAAGGTGGCTTCCAGCAGGTCGACACGCAGACCGGCCCGCTCCAGAATCAGGACGTCGGTTTCCGTTCTCCAGAGACGGCGCGCGGGCGCCCCGTCGGGGTCCTCCCGCGGACCGGCCGGACCGTACTTGAGCCGGATGAGGTCTTCGTAGGCCTCGACGAACTCGGCGGCGTCCTGTTCGGTGTCCCAGACCGAACGGATCCAAAGCGCCAACTCTCCTTCGGCGCCCTCAAAAAGCTGGACCGAGTCGCCGTCCCAGCCGGCGGCGGCGCCCCGGGCCGGATCCGCTTCCAGGAACTGGTCCAGGATCAGCCGGAACATGAATTCTCCCAGGACGTTCCGGTAGATCCGCTCCCAGCGCCCCCCGAGGCCGGCGGGAAGCGGCGGGGGTTCCACATGAGTCGGTTCATCCTTCGGGGACTCGTACTTTTCCGGATGGAGAATCTGTTCCGTGGACCGGGGCAGGTCGGCGTAAAGCCGGTCCACACCCGGCCAACCGTGGCGCCTGACGTAGTGTTGAAGGAATCGCGCCCCCTGGACGTAGGGAAAGAGCAGCGCCTCCCGGAAAAAGGCGGGAACCGTCCGAAAGACGTCATAGCTCTGGCTGGCGTTCGCCATCTGGTCCTTTTGCATCTGGACGATGTCCGGAATGTCCAGGAAGCTCATTCCCGCGGGTTCCAGAACGTATTCCAACATGAGTCCCAGGCCCTCTCCCTCCACCACGGCGACATGGGCTTGGGTGGTGTCTTCGTTCCCTTCGACGCCCTCCAGCAGCTTGTCCAGATCGAAGTGCTGATCTTGGAGCGCATGGGCCAACTCATGGGCCATCACCGGGAGCTGTTCCTGGACCGGCACCCAGTCGGCGACATGCAGGGTCCGGGCCTTGGGGTCGTAGTAACCGGCCACCTGTTCGGTGAGCAGTCGCACCAGGGTCCTGCGATAGTCCAGAGACTCCGGTATCAGGGCCAGCTTCACCAGAAGGCGCCGGTCGAGATCGAGTTCCTCGGGCGGATACTCTTCAGCCATTCGGGCGAGGACGTAGCGGCGAATCTCGTTGCGGCTTCGGAGCCCGACGTCGACGGAGCCTGTGGCGGGAAGGTTGCGAATCGCGCTGACTCTGGCCAGGACCGTTTCGGTGGATCGGCGCAACTGGTCCGCGGCCGAGCCGGGATTTGCGGATTCCTCCGGCCGGGCAATGCGCAGGGAGTTGGGGGAGGCGCCAAGGCAGCCGAATGCCAGAATGCCCGCCAGCAGCCGGCTGAAGCGGCGGCGGCTGTCCCTGGTTTCTACACTCACCGGGACTCCAGCTACCTGAACCTGAGGGAGTAGAGGTCCGCGTCCTTCATGACGAACCTGAGCCGAACCGGTTTGCCGGCGATCCTCTTCAGGGGCTGGTCCGAGGCCGGCCGGCCATACTTGCGTTTCCACCTCACCGTGTGCTCGATCTCATCCCCCCAGATCAGGGGCGATTCCTCCAGCGCGAACCCGGGGAGTGGAAGGCCCTTCGTATCCTGCACCTCCAGGCGAATGCTGCCCGCCGCGGAGGTGGCAAGGTTCAGAACCAGATTTCCGCCCTCGAAGATCAGAGGACGACTGACCCATTCTCCCCCCTCATGGCCGGCGTGGATGGAGACGTAGCCGTCGGTCCTCAGCACCATCCGCTCCAGGTGGGCGCTGGGAAAGGTGTAGTGGCGCGACACGTAGAGGGACATCTCGTCATCGGAAGTGGCAACCACGCCGGCGGAGGGCATATTGGTCCGGTGAACCCAGTTCCGGGGATCCCGGCCCGGGCGGATGAACGCCTCCATGAAACGCCGGTCCCAGTGAATGCCGTCGCGGCTGCTCATGAAGACCGCTTCCGAGACTCCGGCGGTGGGCATGGTGGAATGGTACGTCCTCCAGGGGACGAACCTCTTGGGGAGCGCGATCAGGATGTGGGGCGCGCGAAAATAGGGCTGTGTCCCGTTCGTGTAAAGGTGCTCGCGTGGAGTGCCGCCGTAGTCGGCCCAGGTTCCCGGAGTCCAATTGAGAAAGTCTTTGGAGGTGGCGAACTTGACGCTGCGGACTCCGTCGGAGTCGCGGTACACGGCCCCGTACCGGCGACGGACCGGGTCCCAGAACGGGACGTTCAGCGAGTCGAACTTGCCGTCGCTGATGGCCGCCTCCTCGCTGGCGAGACGCCACTGCTTTCCATCCGCCGAGACGAACGCCTTCAGGACGTGATTGGGCCATCCGGGTCCCGCGTTGCCCAATGCCTTATAGCGTTCCTCGGGGGGAGCATCGGGATTGTCGTCCTTGAACGGAGCGAAGCAGCAGGATGCCATTCCTTTCCAGACGATGTTGTTGTCGGTGGATCCCTGGAACTCGACCAGGCCCAGAGAGGGCCGGGTCCACTCGATCCCATCCCGGCTCTCCAGCATGCAGGTCACCGATTCGTGGTTGGGGACGATCTTTTCCTCCGGACTCAACTGGGCCTCGTCGGCATAGTCCGCAGCGCTGCTGCCCCGGTAGTAGAGGCGATAGCCGTCTCCATCCTTGAAGACGGTGTGGTAGACGCTGGTGGTGCCTTCCCAGGGCCGGTCGAAGACCACGATTTTCCCGGCGGACCGCGGGCGCTGCAGTCGAAGTTCCAGCCCGTCCATGGATTCGATGAGGAAGTCGTCGACGAACAGTTCCAGGCGGGAACCGATATCGATGGGCCCTTCCGGTTTGTCCTGCCCGGCGGGCGAAGCCTCCACCATTGAAAGTCCCAGCGAAACCGCCGCTGCCGCCAACCTGCCTGTTCTCATGTCCAAACCTCCGTTGAAGAAGGAGACTCGCCGCCCCTTTCGCGGTCCAGGCTATCCCGGAGGGCTTCCATGTTCAATTCTCTTCTCATGGGAAGACAGGGGCCGGCGAATGGGCCGGCCCCTGTCGTGAGCGCGGAATCATTCCGCCGCCGTCAGGCGTTTCAATCGACCCGGGTGATCGTCACTCGGGCTACGGGATTGCGCCAGTCGGCATCGGCGGCATTGACGTCGCCGGCTCCGTGAACCCCGTTGCTGATATGAACGAAGCCTTCGGCCTCGGCCGGATCGTGGACGTGATTTCCACAGGGAGGGCCGGGAATGAAGTCACACGACTCGGAGTTTGCCTCGCTTCCTGCATCGTAGGCCGGGGCGCTCACCGTCAAGGAGCGGGGCCCGAGGAAGTAGAAAGCCACTCGCACCGGAAGCTCCACTCTGCTGACTGCAAAGAATGAATCATTGGTCGTCGCCAGCATGCCCACGACCGAAAGCCACTTGTACTGGGGCGTGGCCTCCACCATCACGCTGGCGGACTCGCCGGGGGGAATGACCGGCGGGTCTCCGGGACCGAAGGCCACTCCGGTATCGAATACTCCCTCCATTCCCATCGCGGCTTCCATCAGCGGCATGGGGTTTCCCTCTTCCGCCAGCGTCGCCAATTCGGCGCTTGCGGGCTGTCCGACCGTGAAGAGGGAGGTGGAGGAATCATGCACCACGACCAAAGGCGGGGTGATGAGTTGACTCCCGGTCAGGTTGTGGACTGTGACCTGGAAAGTGTCCTGAGCGAGGCCGGTGGCGCCGGAGGCCAAGGCGAGAGACACAATGATGCAGACCGTGAAAATGGAATTCATCCTGAATTTCATTGGATTCTCCTTTTTCGTCTTTACCTTTTGACCATGGGCAGCCCGGGACCTCCAGACCCGCACCTGGCCCGTAACGCGGCGGAACATCGAGTCCGTGCGTCTTGGGAGTTGTGCGGGCGGGAAGTTCGGTGCCGCCCGGTTCGACAAGTCTGCGGCCACATCCTTACCGTTGCACTGTGCACAATTTCAGTCTATGAACTTTTTGCGCCGGGTGAGAAATGAGGCTCAGCTCCGGTTCAGGAGGGATTTAACGCAGACCTGCAGCAACGCAGTCCGCGCCTGTGCAGGGACGGTCGAATGCCGTGCCGGCTTTTGCCACGGGTGGTTAAAGAACGACTCTTCCGTCTCCCTGGCGCCGGGTGACTCCCTCCCGGTCCAGGTACTCGAGAAACGGGATGGCGTACTTGCGGCTGATCCCCAGGGAGTCCTTGAACTCGGGGACCGAAAACGATTGGCCGGGAGAGAACTTGATCGTGAGTTCGTTTTTGAGACGGTCGATTTGAAACGGGGTCAAGACGAATTCCCCGCCGACCCGGACCAGATCACCTTGTTGGATCAGGAAGAAACAGACCTCTTCGGTCCGGGACGGCGGGTGGTGCAGCCGCTGCTTCAGCTCCGTCAGGTTCGGAGGCCGGGGAAAACTTCTCCGGAGAGCATCCAGAATGGACCGCCGCACTCCCTCCTGAGCCGGATTCAGGCGGGGCGCCCAATCTCGCCGCATGACGATCGAGCGGTCGATGCGGATCAGTTCCCGCTGCTCCAGCCGCTGCAGCAGGAACTGGAAGTAGTCGATACTGGAGGACCTCAGGAACCGGTTTCGAAGCTCTTCCCTGGAGACGCCCGCGGCCAGCGGGTTTCGAGAGTGGAAATCGTTCAGGTAGGAGAGCATCGATTCCTGCAGACTTCGCAGGGCTGCCCGCGTCACTGCCAGAGACGGCTCCTGGGGCACGAGCTCGATATCCCGATGCTCCCGCAGGTGTTCCAGCAATCGCCTCCGCGGCGCGCCGGTCCGGGCGGCCAACTCGCCGATGTCAATCCCGGGCTCCCCTTTGGAGCGAACCAGGAACTCGAGCCGGATCCGGTCCGTGTCGCGGCAGGTGGCTTCCAGTCCCGAATGAAGCGCCTTCAATGCCGACAGCGCTCCGGAGAGATTCCGGGCACGGTGACGGGGCGGGTGGTCGTCCAACACCACTCCGCCTCCGACGGTGACGGGCGGAGAGTCCAATCTGAGAATGAACCGGTCTCCAATCCAGCACAGGGCGGGTTGATGGAGTCGCAACTGAACCATCGCGCGCCGGCCGGGAGCCACCTCTTTCCCTTCCAGTGGATACACATGGCCGTGCCACTGTCCACTTCCGTGGTGAAATCGGACTGGAGTTTTTCGTTTCAGCGGGCGCGGCGCGTCCGTCAGCACGCTGATCGAGGCGTCCAGAGAACGAGTCGGCCGAAGACCTCCGGGCCGCGAAAGGACCATCCCCCTGTTCAGGTCGTCCTTTCCCAGTCCCGAGAGGTTCAATGCGGTCCGCTGGCCCGCCACCGCCTTGGCAGCCTCGCGGTTGAAGATCTCGACGCGGCGGATCTTGCCCCTCTTTCCGGAAGGATAGACGGCAACGGCGTCTCCCTGCTCGATGATTCCCGAGGTCAGGGTGCCGGTCACCACCGTCCCGAATCCCCGCTTGGTGAAGACCCGGTCCACCGGCAGCCGGATCAATCGTTCCTGCCGGAAGCCACGATTCCGACCGGGTCCTCGAGCTTGATCGAGCAGGGCCTGTTTCAGTCGCTCCAGCCCGCTCCCCGAGATGCTGTCCACGGCGATGACCGGACTGTTTTCAAGCAAGCTGCCCCGGGTCATGGCTCGAATCTCTTCCCGAACCAGGTTCAGAAGTTCCGGCTCCACCGAATCGCACTTGGTGAGGACGACGATTCCTGCGGGAATGTCCAGGAGCCGGCAGATGTGAAAATGCTCCAGCGTCTGCGGCATGATCGATTCGTCGGCGGCGACGATGAGCAGAGCCAAGTCGATGCCGCCGATGCCGGCCAGCATGTTCTTGACCAGCCTTTCGTGCCCCGGAACGTCGACGAACCCGATACGGACGTGACCCAGGGACAGGTGGGCGAAGCCGATGTCGATGGTGATCCCGCGGCGCTTCTCTTCCTCCAGGCGGTCGGCGTCGATGCCCGTCAAGGCTTTCAGGAGGGTGGTCTTGCCGTGATCGATGTGACCGGCGGTTCCAACCAGAAAGTCTCTCATTCCCGGGAATTCCGATTTCGTCCCGCAGACGTGCAGTTCGTGGCAGAAGTCTCGCGAGCACCGAGACCGGGACTGCGCCCGCCGAACAAGGCGCTCTGAGGGAGCATATCGGGAATATGTGACCGAGGAGCAACGCCGTCCGGCGGGATGCAGACGCGGTCGAATGCCGTGACGACTATTGCCACGGGCTGCTCGCAATTCGGAACGCCCGGCGTGGCGGCGTTCGGCCGGGACCGGCCCGGTTTTGACAGGCGCGATAGAATGGAGGCGACTGTTCGAGGCTGACGTCATGTTCGAGAACCTGTCTTCACGGCTGCAGAAGATTCTGAGGGACCTCAAGGGGGAGGGGCGCGTCTCCAAGGCGCACCTGAATGCCTCGCTGCGCCAGATCCGCATCGCCCTGCTGGAGGCCGACGTCCATTTCGGCGTGGTCAAGTCGTTCATCTCCGGAATCCGGGAAAAGGCCTTGGGACAGGAAGTGATGCGCAGCCTCACCCCCGGTCAACAGGTCGTAAAGATCGTCAACGAGGAGCTCACTCGCCTTCTCGGATCGGAGACGGCCGAGCTGACCAGGGGAGTTCGAAGGCCGACGGTTATCGTGTTGGTCGGTCTGCAAGGGAGCGGCAAAACGACCACGACGGGGAAACTGGCGCGATGGCTCGAAGCCAAGGGCCGGCGGCCCCTGATGGTGTCGACGGATGTCCGCCGCCCGGCGGCCATCCATCAACTCTCGGTCGTGGGCTCCGCCATCGGGATCGAGGTGGAGGACCCCCCGGCCCGGGATCCGGTTCGCCGGGCCCGGACGGCCAGGAAGCGGGCCGCAAACATGGGATTCGACCCGCTGCTCGTCGACACGGCGGGGCGCCTCCACGTGGACGAGGAGCTCATGATCGAGTTGCAGGAGATCGTGGCCGGAGTGGGGGCCCACGAAGTTCTTCTGGTCGCCGATGCCATGACGGGTCAGGATGCCGTCCGTTCGGCCAAGAGCTTTGGAGACCGGCTCGATCTGTCCGGCGTGGTCCTCACCAAGATGGATGGGGACGCCCGCGGCGGCGCGGCCCTTTCGATCCGGACCGTCACGGGTCAGCCCATCAAATTCATCGGAACGGGTGAGGACTACGGCGCCTTCGAAACCTTTCATCCGGAGCGGATGGCCGGCCGGATACTGGGCCAGGGGGATGTCCTCCGCCTCATCGAGAAGGCTGAAGCGGCGGTGACGCCGCAGGACAGCCGGAAGATTCTGGAGAGGATCCGGAGGGATGAATTCACCCTGGACGACTTCAGGGTCCAATTGCGCCAGCTCCGCAAGCTGGGACCACTGGAACAGGTTATGGGCATGCTCCCGCAGGGAGGAATGTTCAAGGGGATGGGACAGGTCCAGCTCGAAGAAAAGCAACTGGACGCCATGGAGGCCATGATCAATTCCATGACTCCCATGGAGCGCGCAAACCCCCGGATCATCAAGGGCTCCCGGCGCCGCCGGATCGCCCGCGGCAGCGGCCGGACGGTGTCCGACGTCAACCGCCTCCTGAAGCAGTACCTGCAGGCTCGAACCATGATGAAACGTATGAAGCGGGGGTTTCTGGGCCGGTCCCGGAGTCGCATCGGCTTCCCCGTCTAGAGTCTCTTTTTGATAAAATACTGTTTTTGTTGGAGGTAATCGATTGTTGAGAATACGGTTAAGTCGACACGGCGCCAAGAAGGATCCCCACTACCGGGTTGTGGTGGCTGAGCGCAGCAGTCCCAGGGACGGGCGATTTCTTGAAATCCTGGGATATTACAATCCGGCTCTCAAACCGGTTCGTCTCAGCTTGAACCTGGAGCGAATCGACCACTGGATGAATCTGGGGGCTCAGCCTTCGGGAACGGTCACCGGACTGATCAGCAGGGTTCGCCGGCAAGAGCAACCCTGAGTCGGTTGATGGTCACGAGCAGCTTCGTGCCGGCGCCATAACGGCGCCGGTCACGGGCTCCCGGCAGCACTGCCAGGAGGCAACTATGAGAGAGCTTGTCGAGATGATAGCGAAGACGCTGGTCGATGATCCGGAAGAAGTTCGAGTGACCGAGGTGGCGGGGGAACAGACCACCGTGCTCGAACTGAGGGTCGCCCAGCATGATCTTGGCAAGGTCATCGGCAGGCACGGACGAACCGCCCGTGCCATTCGTACGTTGTTGGGAGCGGCCGGAATGAAGGTGCGCAAAAGGTTCGTCCTGGAAATCCTCGAGTAGTTGACTGAATTCATAGCCATAGCTCTCATCGTCAAGGCGAGGGGAATACGTGGTGAGGTTTCCGCCGAGCTTCTGACGGACTTCCCAGAGCGATTCTCCTCTACGAACGACGTCCGGGTGGCCCTTCCCGGCGCCGAGTACCAGGAGTTCATCGAGTCGGCCCGTTTTCACAAGGGCCGCGTGCTGCTGAAGTTTCGGGGCAGGGAACGGCCCGAACAGGTCCGGGAACTGATCGGGGGGGAGGTCCAGATCCCCTTGGAGGAGCGCATGCCGCTCCCGGAAGGGGCCTTCTTCGAGTCTGATCTCCTGGGTTTGAGCGTCGAGCAGAAAGGACACGATCTGGGCACGGTGGTCGAATTGTTTCGAACCGGTTCCGAAGGCGTGAATCTGGTGATCCGGGACCAAAACGATGGGGAGCTCATGATCCCGTTGGCACGGGCGTTCATTCGGGATGTGGATCTGGACCGCGGGGTCATCCAGGTGGACCTTCCTCCGGGACTGGCTCCTTCGGGCTAGCACGTCGCGGGGCGTTTGACTGCGGACCAGCGGGACGGTCTGCAGGAGTTGCTTCTGAAATGCAGGTCGACGTCATCACCATTTTCCCCGGGATGTGTCAGGGATTTTTCGATTACGGTATCCTGCATCAGGCGATCCGAAAGGGTTTGTTTCGCTTGGAGTTGGTGGACCTCCGGGAATTTACGACGGATCGGCACCGAACCGTGGACGATCGGCCCTACGGAGGCGGAGAGGGCATGGTGCTCAAGCCCGAACCCCTGTTCCGCGCGGTGGAACGATGTCGCCGGGGCCGGCGAAAGCCCTGGGTCGTCTATCCGAGTCCGCAGGGAAGCCGGTTCACGCAAGAGAAGGCGGTGGAATTGTCCCGGAAATCCCATCTGACCTTCATATGTGGACGTTACGAGGGAGTGGACCAGAGGGCGTTGGATGATCTGGTGGACGAAGAGATCTCCATGGGAGACTTCGTGGTCACGGGTGGCGAACTGCCGGCCCTGCTGATAGTGGACGCGATCGTGCGAATGATTCCGGGCGTGGTGGGCAAGCCGGCTTCATTGGAGCAGGAGTCGTTTGCCACCGGGTTGTTGGACTATCCTCAGTACACCCGGCCGGCCACCTACCGGGATCGTGCGGTCCCCGAGGTCCTGTTGTCGGGGAACCATAAAGAGATCCGTTCCTGGCGAGAGGAACAGGCTCTGAGACGTACTCGGGATCGCAGGCCCGATTTGCTCGCTTCGGGCGCGAGTTGCGGCAGGGCGAAAGGATGAGGGTGGAGTCATGAATTCGATACAACTGGTTGAACAGTCACAGTTGAGGGACGGGATCCCCGATTTCGGACCCGGAGACACGGTCCGGGTCAACTTCAAGATCAGGGAGGGCAACAAGACTCGCGTACAGCCCTTCGAGGGAGTCGTCATCGCCATTCGCAAGCGGGGGCTGGGTTCCACCTTCACGGTTCGCAGGATCTCGTTCGGCTACGGTGTGGAGCGTATCTTCCCCTTCCACTCCCCGTTGATCGAAGGTGTGCAGGTACTGCGCAGAGGACGAGTCCGGCGGGCCAAGCTCTACTATCTGCGCGAGCTCAAGGGGAAGAAGGCCAGGATCCGGGAGAAGCGCTGACGGCCCGGCGCGGGCTCGTCTCGCCCTTCCGCCTGCGCGCTGATTCCGTGGCCGGCGTTCCTTCCCGGTCGATTCACTTGGCGGGATCGCTCGCCGCGCCCGGACCGGGAGGCTCATCTACGGTTTCGGTGCTCGCGGGACTTTTGCCACGGGCTGTCAAGGAGGCCTTGGACACGGACTGCTGACAGTTCACGGGGAGATTCCGCAGTCAGTGTCAGACGGCGGTTCATGATTCAGAAGGTCCTGTTCGGTCTCTACGTGCTCTACTGCTTCGAGGTCGGGATCTTTCTGCTCCTGTTTCCCTGGTGGGAACAATGGAGCCAGAACTCTCTCCTGGACCTCTACCCCTGGCTCCGGCTGATCATGCTCAACAATTTCGTTCGCGGTGCGGTTTCCGGTCTGGGGTTGGCCAACCTGATCCTGGGGACGTGGGAAATTGTCCATTATCAGCGATATTTTCCAAGGACATAGTCCCCCCTACCTCTACGGCATCTCAAATCGCGGCGCCTTTCCCAGTTTGGCGCCTGAAGACTATCTGGATCGCATTTTCGGCAGCCCGGCCGACGCCCTGCAGTGGCGGGAAAAAGACCTCTCGCCGGCGGAGGCCCGCCCCCTGGTGAAGCGGGGCGCCGAGTTGGCGCGCCGGGTCGGAAAGGTGTTCCTGGTCAACACTCACGTGGAACTGGCCCTTCAGGAAGGGGCCGGCGGAAGCCACCTGACTTCGAAGCAGGATCTGTCGTGCGCCATCCGGTTCCGTGAGCAGTACGGATCCCGGGCGTTTCTCCTGGGCAAGTCGGCTCACAGCCGTGACGACGTGTTGCGGGCCGCGGCGGAGGGAGCCGACTACGTGTTGGTGAGCCCGGTTCGGAACCCTCTCTCCAAAGAGGCGCGCGCACCGGCACTGGGATTCCCGGAATTGGAGCGCATCGCGCACTCCGTCGAGATCCCGGTATTTGCCCTGGGAGGGGTCGTGGAGTCCGATTTGGACCGCATCGCGAGCTGCGGGGCCGCAGGCCTGGCCGGGATCACGTGGCTGATGCGGGCGGTCGAGGGACCGCATGCGAATTCGGAGATCTGATTGATCCGAGACCGGTCTGCGCGGGACGAGACGGGCGCCGGCCGGCTATTCCAGGTCGCCGCCCAGACCCAGGCGGCATCCCTTGCGGGCGATCTCGGTGGTCTTCCTGGCCTCTTCCAGGGTCAGCCAATAGTCGTCATCGTCCAGTTGGACCGCCAGCTTCTCCATGGTTTCCATGCGCGGTTCGAACTTGAGGACGTTCTCGCAGAACCTTTTCAGGACTTTGTGGATCTCCTCGCCCGAGAGCCGCCGTTGATTGGCCTTCTCGTCGATGTTGATCATGATGCCGTCGATGGCCCGCTCATAGGCATGGAGCAGTTCCCAGTGGGCATGGAACGCCAGCGGACCCTCGTCCTCGCCGTTCCGGCTCTTCTTTTTCTTCTTTTTCTTCCGCTTTTTCCCGGTTACCGGCGGTTCCTTCCCCGTCAGCCGGGTCCAGCGCTCGTCCAGCGCCTCCAGACGATCCTCCGCGATCTTCAGGAACACGCGGGTTCGCCGGTCCAGTTTCTGCGCCCTTTGGATCTTGGTGTATTCCTCATCGGTGAAACCGTCTGAGGACTGGGCAAAGGAGACCGCCCGTGACACCGGTTTGGAAGCCAGCAGTCCGTGAGCGATACCGGGTGCGGAGAAGGCGCCGGACGGGGCAACCCGGCCAAACAGGTGACCCAACAGGTGCTTGCGCAGCTTTTCCAGAGACCGGATGCAGTCGTCGATATCTTCCCGGTATTCAAACGGCAGGACGAGCTTGAGATCCTCCATCGCCTCCACGATGCGCCTCGCCCTGATTTCCAGACGCTTCGTTTCCCGGGAGCGGCCGTCCTTCTCCCGGGCCGGGGTTTCCCGCAGAGCATGTTCTGAGAGGGCCTTCATGTCCGCCAGCACCTTCAGGACGGCCCCGGGGTCCGACTTCTTCGCATAGGCTGACAAAAGCTTGGAATTTCGCTCCAGGGCCTTCCGAAAAAGCTTCATGTGCGACTTGTAGTCCTTCTTCGCCCGATAGAGGCGCAGTTCGGACACGCTGAAGACCTCCTCCAGACGCGGCAACGTATCGGAGGCCGGTCCGCCGGCAAGCGATGCCAGCAACGCCAGGAGCGGAATCTGGGAAACGCAGGACATGCCTACATTCTTTCCGGAACTTCAATGCCCAGGAGTGCGAGAGACCGAGTCATGGCCCGGCGTGCCGTGTCCGCAACAGCCAAGTAGCAGGTCTGCTTGCGCGAGTCCTTTTGCGAAAGGATGTGATGGCTATGGTAGAAGATGTTGAACATCTGGGCCAGCGAGAAAGCGTGCTTGGCCAAGTAGGACATTTCCAGGGTCTTGAGAGACTGCTCGATGGCGCCTTCCGACCTTCCGGCCTGAAGCAACAACTTCCAGATCTGATCGTCCCCGAGCAGATCGGCGAATCGTTCCGGGTGCTCCCCAAGGTCCTTGGAGCGGCGGTTTTCCAACCGCCGAACTCCGGTAGCGCGTGAAGAACGGGCGATTGGAAATTGCCCCTCCTCTTGCAGACCCTCCTGATTCCGTTGCGCTGCGCCGCCCCGCCGGGAGCGCAGCTTGCGGAAGATGTTGTTGGCGCGCACCACCGAATATTGCAGATAGGGGCCGGTTTCTCCCTCGAAGCTCAGAGCCTCGCCGAAGTCGAATGCGATGACCGAGTTGCGGGCATATTTGAGGAGGAAATAACGTAGGGCGCCGATGGCGATCTGGGTGGCGATCCGCAGGCGCGCCTCCTGGGTCAGGTCCGGCTGCCGGTCGGCCACTTCCAGGAGTGACTTCTCGATCAGCTTGTCCACCAGGTCGTCGGCCTTGACTCCCAGTCCCCTGCGTCCGGAGACTTCCACATAGGGTCTGGCGCGATCCGCATCCGAGAGCTCGATCCCAAGTTCCTGGCTGCATTTCAGGGAGAGAGCCACCATTTCATAGGAAAAGTGGGTGGAGTGATCGGCGGGGACATCGTGGCCCAGGCTGCGAAGGCCGTGGACCACTACCCGCTGCAGGTAGGACTGGCGGACGTCGATGACGTTGTAGACGCTCCGGCCGCGCCCGAAGTCCTTCTCGACGTCGGAGGCTCCGTCGGAACTGGTCATCCAGACTTCGTCCCGATCCGGATAACGGTGCACGACCCGGTAGCGAAAGTTCTTCTCCAGCAGGCCGAACTTCCAGAGTTGATAGGCAATGTCCTTGCCCACGTAGGTGACGGTCCCGTCGCTGCGGACGATGATCTTCTCCTCGGCAGGCTGACCGTTCTCGCCTGGAAGCCGCATCACCCAGCAGCCTCGATTGGGTCCGTCCGAAACGAAAGTGATGGCCTTGCGTTGCTTGAGCTGGTCGAAGGCCTCGTCCCAGAATCGCTCCCGCAGGATCTGGCTCTCGCGGGGAAGGACGTCGTAGCGGACGCCGATGCGCCACATGGTTCTCAGGTGGGCGTTCACGATCCGGAGGGAAATGTGCTCGGCCATCCGGCCGGTCTCGCCCTCTCCCTCCTCGATCTCTCGAAGGGTGCGGCGCCGGTGTTCCAGGCGCGAGTCCTCCTGTCCATACCAGTCGCAGACCTGGGCGTACAGGTCCCAGCAGTAGTAGTCGAAGGGCTCGGGAATCGCCCGGACCTGCTCCAGGCTCAACTTCCGCAACTGCCGGAATCCGACCACGACGTCGGCGACCTGAACGCCGGTGTCGTCGATGTAGTTCTGGATCTCCACCGAATGGCCCCGAGAGCGCAACAGGCGCCCGAAAGTGTCCCCCAGGACCGCGTTCCGGAGGTGCCCGATGTGAGCCGCCTTGTTGGGGTTGATATTGGTGTGCTCGACGATGATCTTCGGGCCGCGCGCCGGTTCCGGCGATGGGGAGAGGGAGTCTTGGAGATCGGCCAGGAATCGATCCCGCCTCAGAAAAACGTTGACGTAGCCTCCGGCCGCCTCGACCCGTTCCATCCAGGGGGGCACCGGGAAGTTGGCGGCGATCTCCGAGGCGATGTCGCGGGGCGCCCGGCGCAGGCTCCGGGCCAATTCGAAGGGAAAGGCGAAGGCCAGGTCCCCGAACTCGATCCGGGGAGGGGATTTGGCGGCGGCGGACCCCAGTTCCAGGGAAAATCGTTCGCGCACGAAGTCCCGGAACAACGCCTCGCTCTGGCGGGCCCGGCGCAGCAACATGGGCCAATGATATCAGACGCAGGAGGGGCGGCATCCTTGGCGCAGGAGCGGCAGTTTCCCAACCGCCGCTCCTGAGCTGCCGGGAGACGGGAGCCGAGCCGGGCGAATAGGAAATCGCCCATCCAGGAGCGGCGGTTTCCCAACCGCCGATTCCTGAGCTGCCGGGAGACGGGAGCCGAGCCG
>JAPPLF010000098.1 GCA_028874215.1 Acidobacteriota bacterium | reverse complement strand
GGGGGATTCCGGATACCAGGGAGTGCAGAAGCGGTCGGAGAATCGAGATCGGCCGGTGGATTGGCAGATGGTGATGAAGCCCGGGAAGCGTTGGCAGCTGCCGCCGGAGAGTGAGGCGGCATTGGCCGAGCGACGCAAGGCATCGGTTCGGGCAAAGGCAGAACATGTATTCGGGTACCTGAAACGACATTTCGGCTACGCCAAGGTGCGCTACCGGGGGCTGGAGAAAAACACCCAACGGATCTATTTGCTGGTGGGGTTCGCCAATCTGACGATCGCCGAACGCTCCGGTGTGACCGCCTGATCGGAATGCGGCACGGCTGTGATTGAGGCCGCGGAAACCGTCTCGAAATCGCTTGGTCAAGACCAATTCAAGGGTTGCAAATCCCAGGTTACAACGCTTGGATCCGGAAAAGGCAGGGATACAAGATCTGGTTCGCTCCATATAAGGACTTATTCAGACCTTCCCTAACTAGGTTTCTCCGCTGTCGCAGCATCATATGCAAGTGTGACAATTGTCTGCTGTTCATTGGCCCGTAGTTTGCTCAGTATGTACCCCATATACGCACTCACGGTTTGTCGCCGTCCTCGCCAGTAGCCATACAGCACCGGTGGCGTGACTACGAGCAGGGCGAACAGCACACCCAGGATGCGAAACACATTATCCGAATTGATCTCAAGAAATTTCGAATTTAACTGTCTGAGTTCCGAGTCGCCGACAATTAACATGTTTAATCCGAACGATACTATCATCGCTAGAACTGTGGCAACACCAACGCTGATCATTCCCTTAGGCATAGAAACGTGTGGTGTTGTTCTTCGGCCAATCAATCTTCCGCTGACGTAAAACAACGGAACACCCCACAACACAAAAGTAACGACAATGGTTGGTGGAAGCATTTGTTGGACGTTGCGGAAGATCGCCAATAATGGGGCAAGCGCCATCACTAGTCCCACTAATATCCCGGCTACGACTCCGACGAGCTGCAGGGACACGAAAATGAATAGTGACCCGTATATAATCAAGCTCTTCCATTGCCAACAAAATTGATCCAGAGTCTTAATCTTCGGGGTTATCCGCTCGTTAAATAATTTAATATAAATTGGGAAGAGTCCATTGATAAGGCCCATATACATAAATGAGCGGTTTTCTCCCCAGTAGGCAACGATGATATTAACTAAGGCTAGGATTGCCAAGCTTATTTTTTGCCCCGTTGTCATCATAGGTCTCCAATGGATGATTTGCGAATTATATATCGGATAGTTGGGTAAAGTCGAGCCGTGACCTGCATTGTCTATTGCGCAAATGCGATAGACGTAAACGTGCGCATCGTTTGTGTTGGCATTTCAATGACACATAATGCAATATCAATCCCGGATTGCGTCATTTCTGGAATCCTATCCGAAAGTCGGCACCCATGCAAACTATCCCTCAGAGTCTCAGAGCCGAGACGCTGCCAATGGTTCATATCCCGGAGAAGGCGACCGTTCCCTTATCAACTCTTAGAGATAGTCGAGGGCAGCCTGATCTTAATACCTGTGCCGATGATACCGGTCCGACGGTGACCTGACGGAACCGCATTGAAAAGGGAGTGTTCACTTCTCGCGAGTATCGTCCCTTCGAGTTAGACGCCGAAACTGTTCTGCTTGGCGCTCTAACCCGAATTCGACTTGGAGGGCTTGTATCCTTTGCCAAACCGGGTAGTATCGTGCTTCGGCTCATTCGATTCCGGAGGCTGACGCTCCGGTGATCAGGTGGCGCCGGTCCCTTTGACCACCGGCTGCATTGCGCTGATGTGCTCGGGTCCCGAGGCGCAGCAACCGCCGATAATCTGGGCTCCCATCCGTTTCCAGGTCAGTGCGAACTCGGCCAACCGTGAGGGATAGTATTCGGCGTTCTGCAGAATATCGGGACCCGAGCTGACCCTCTGGTTGGTCAGCATGGGTGGGTTGACGATCGGGCCAGTGGGATTGTAGCCCAGGTTGGGATAGGCTCCGACCGGACCGGAGAAAGCCCTCCGGAGCCGGGGCAATCCGGCTGAGATCGCCTTCGGGTTGCTGCACATCAGCAGGATCGCTCCCACGCGACGTCCCTCCAGAGCGTCAACCAGATCCTCCAGTCGCTCGCCATATTGCATGGTGCCGTCCGGCCGGATATGCCGAATGCCCAGAAACACGGTTGCGCCCGCCTCGGCACAGGCGTCCACGGCGGTCACCGCGTCCTCGATGAAGCCCACGTACTCAGCCTGGATCAAATCCACTCCCATCTCGACCAGGAGCCTGGCGTGTTCCGCCCACTCCTGGAAGCAGGCCTCCCGGCCCATTTGCCGGGTGTCGGACACCGCGCCCGATTCCGGCCGCCCCTGCAAGGTGGGAGCCGCGATGCCACCGGCCACGTAGGCTGCAGGGTTGTGGTTGTCCCGGGCCTTCAGCGCAATCTCGGCGGCCGCCCGCGCGTAGCGTCTCCACTCCCGGCCCAGCCCGCACCGCTCCAGCCGGGTCGGCGACGTCCAGAAGTTGTTGCTGGTGATAATGTCGGCTCCGACGCGCAGGTAATCCTGATGAACCTGCTGCACGACGTCGGCGAATTCGAGGTTCGCGGTGGCCGACCAGGCCTTCAGGCCGTCCTTCGCTCCCACGAGGACATCGACGCCGCGTCTTTGCAGCTCGGAACCGGTGCCCCCGTCCAGGAGCAGCGATTGACCGTCGTTCAGCCGGTCCAGGATGGGAGGTCTGGGCATGGATCCAGTCGGGCACACGGTACGCCCCAGAATATCATTGCGGATTCAGCCACGTACGCCGGCACGCGAAGGGCAGGGCATCAACACTTTCCATTGAACTACGCCTCTGCGAAATAATAGGGGACGAACCAGGAGAGAACTGCTATGGAGACGAAGCGTCCTGTATTTGAGTGTTTGATCCGGATCGGCATCTGCGTCGGCATCGCGGCTTCGCTGGCCGCCGTCGTTCCCGCCCTGCCCCGCGCTCTGCTGCGTCAGGAGTTGGAGACGTCGATCCGGAAGTGGATCGCGCGGGACCGCCAGGGCAACTACCTCCTCTTGTCGCCACAGCATGGTTCCGGAAACCGCGGCGGATTCTCTCTGCGGATGTCCCAAGGCTCGTCGCCTGAATCACTGGACGACTTCGGGCCGGCGTATGCCCTGCGACCGCCGTTGAAAGAGCGCGGCGTCCTCATCAGCGCCGGAATCAGTCTGGATCGTCACGATCGCATCCATCTGGTCTGGAGCACCGTCACCGGACTCACCGGAGTTGCCGTCGTGGATTTTCCCGGCGCCGGCGGTACCGATCTGGTCTGGGAAAATCCCCAGACCAACTCTCCCGGAGCGCTGGTCCTGGCGGACGAGTACTCGAGGATCGGGGACATTGCGACGGCAGCGGACGGAAGCGTCTGGTTCACCTGGACCGAGTCGATAACGGAACGCCAGGCGTCGATCCATCTGGGCCGTGTCCAGGACGGCAGGTTGTCGTCTTGGCGCATCGCCCGCGGCGACGGCCTCTTTCCGGCCAGCCTGTTCCTGGATGAGCAGGAGCGTTTCCATCTGGGCTGGCACGACATCTACGAGGAGTCGTACTACGCTTCGGGGCGGTTGGCCCAGTTGGACGACCCCGAAGCGGTGACGGTCGTCCGCCTGCCGGGCCGCGCCTTCCAACCGGTCCTGACACGGACTCAAGGACGGACACTGGCCGTCTACGAGGACACCTATTCCCACCTGAGGACCGTTCTACCCCAGGAGGCGCCGCCGCGGGCCGTGCCCCTGACCGGGTCGCGGCCACGCTTCGCCTGGCACACCTTCCACTCGCCCCAATTCGCCCTGGACCGGTATGGCGTCGCCTGGTTGTTCTTCGTGGACAGCGCCCGCCAGCATGTCTTTCGCACCCGGTGGCTGGGTGAGGACTGGGGGCCCGTCCACAACACGGCCAAGCTGGTCCGGAACTCGCCCCGCATGGAGGACAACCATCTCTCCATCGAACGTCTCGCCGTGGAGACGGGCATGGGCGAGGGGGAGCCGGGAATCAAGATTCTGGTGACCCATGGCGATCAACAGGTCCTTCGTTCCGTTCCTGTCCCCTCGCTGGAGGCGTCTCCCGGGAAGAAGGTTCTCTTTCTGGATCTGGCGGAGGTGCAGGCGTTGGAGAATCTCCGCCTGCGGGTGAACCAGGCGCAGAAACACCCCGGGAATCCCGTCATCCAGGCCGGCGAGGAGGGCGATCCGGATGTCCACGGAGCCGGGAACTTCCTGCGAGTACTGAAGGAAGATGGCGTCTATCGCATGTGGTATTCCACCATGCGGCGGGATCGCAGCATTCCCTGGTGGGAGTGGTATGGAGCGGGCTATGCGGAGAGCACGGACGGTTACCGCTTCCGGAAAAAGGAACTCGTCCGGAATACCCCCTATGTCCCCATGGTTCTCAAGGACGCGAACGCCCGGAATCCCAACCGCCGGTACAAGCTCCTCAATTTCCCGACCCACGGCAGCCGGGCCCAGGCCGCTCGGGCCGGCCGCTACAATCCGTGGCAGGAGACCAACGCCGGAACATTGTCGACCTCGCGGAACGGGATCGATTGGGTTCCCGAACCGGCCATCATGTTTTTTCCCGGGGGGCGGCCTTTTTCCGTCATACCCCAGTCGGTCCTCTACGATCCGGAGGAGAAAGATCCCGACAAACGATACAAGGCATACGGATTCTCGTCTCTGAACCTGGCCCGCCGAGGCGGCGGTTACGCCTACAGTTCGGACGCCTACCACTGGACCGCCCATCCCGACAATCCCATGCTCGATCCATTCGCCCGGGCGATCCCCGTCGTGAGAGGCGGCAAGGTGGAGCAGATTCATGACTGGGTGGTCTGGAAGGACGGGGACTACTACCTCTCCCTCTACCAGTATCAGCACAACGGACGGGAGCTGGACCTGGAGCTGGCGTTCAGCCGCGATGGCGAGAACTTCGTCTTCGTGGACCCGGGACGGAAGGTGGTCCCTTCGGGTGCGGCTGGGGAATGGGACTGCGATCATATCGCTCCCTCTCTGCCTTTGGTGGACGACCGGGAGATCAGGGTCTACTACGGAGCGATCTGCGGCGAGGGAACGGGCGGGGAGAGGCGCTCGGGCGGAGTCGCGGTATTGAGGCTCGACGGGTATACCCGCTTGGAGTTGAAAGAACCGGGAAGGGGCGCCACGTTGACCACCATCCCGGTGAGTCCGGCCGGAGTATCCCAGCTTCATGTCAATGCGGATTGCGGAGACGGAGGCACTCTTCTGGCGGAGTTGCTGGATCCCGAGAGTGGCAGGCCGCTAACCGGGTTCCACCGATCCGACAGCGTGCCTTTTCGGGGCAATACCGTGTCCCACCGGATGAGCTGGACGGGGGGCAGGAGTCTTTCCGACGTGGATCGCACGTTTCAGGTGCGCTTTCATCTCGTCGGGTCCGAGGGATATCCACACCTCTACTCCTTCAGCTTCGAGTAGATTTCCCCGAATGCGGCAATCCGATCCCGTCCCTCCAAAGATTGGGGTTGGTATCCTTGCCCGCATGACTTCCACTCTGTCCGCGGAAACGATCCTCCGAGATTCGATCGTCGTCGACGCCCACGGCCATATGTTGGACATGGCCGCCAATTCGCGCCGGCGACTGCATGAGTCTCTCGGCGGGCTCACCGACGTGCCGCTGATGCGCGCCGGCGGCGTCACCGCCCAGGTGACCGCCTGCTGGATGCCCGACGTGCGGATCGGCGGGCCCCATGGCAGCCGGCAGCCCTTTCGGGATCTCATCAGGATGGTGGATTACGTGCACCGGGAGTTGGATGGTGAAGCGGGGGATCACGTGGTTCTGGCGCGGACCGCCGGAGACATCGAGAGTGCGGCGGCGCGGTCGAAGACCGCATTGGTGTTGGGGCTTGAGGGGGGAGATGCGCTCCGGGGCGAAGTGGGACGGCTCCGGGAGCTTTACGAGGCCGGTCTGCGCCATGTCTGCCTCGTCCATGAGGGACGGAACGCGATGGGCACGGCGACGCAGGTCTGGGAGGATTCGACCATGCGGGTCTACGAACCCGGGATTGATCCTCCGGGGGGACTGAGTGACGCCGGCAGGCGGATCGTGCGTGAGATGAACCGGCTGGGCATGCTGGTGGACGTTACTCACATGGTGGAGGAGAGCTTCTGGGAGACGCTGGAGGTTTCGTCCGCGCCGGTAGTTGCTTCCCACGGGAATGCTCGTTCACTGCGGGATACCGTGAGGTACCTGACGGACGAGCAGATCGGGGCGGTGGCGGAAACCGGGGGGATGGTCTGTCCCAGTCCGTTTCCACTTGGGCCCACGCGGGAGCGGCCGAGTTTGGAGATGATGCTCCGGCATGTCGACTACATGGTCCGGCTGGTGGGGCCCGATCATGTTGGTTTCGGGACCGACTTTTTGGACCAAACGGGGGCGCGGCCTGCCGGGTTTGGGGATGTTGGAGAGACTCCGGGAGTTGTCGGCGGGTTGCTGGGGTTGGGATACGGAGCTAAGGAGATTGGGAAGATTATGGGCGGGAATTTTTTGCGGGTGTTTGGGCGGGTGGCGGGTTGAAGCGAGGTGGCGGTTGGGGATTGTATAGTGAGGACTCCGTCCCCCCTGCCCTCCTGATCGGCGACAGGAAAGTCGTCGCTCCCAATCGGCGGCAAGAAAGCCGCCGCTCCTACTGTGCCGAGAGTGTTCTGTAGAGTTCGCCAAATATTGGAACGGCCAAGAGTATGATCAAAGGCCAGATCACCCGCAGCATCAAGACACGCAAATCGTCGATTCGGGCCCCGGTCGACGCTATTTGGACAGCTTGAGCGTCCATTCGGGCGCCCAGCTCCTCCGTCCTGGCGTCGATCTTCGCATGGAGTTCGGTGCCCTGTTTGTCGATCCTGGTTTCCAGGGCCGTGGCCTGAGCATCCATTCGGGCGCCCAGCTCCTCCGTCTTGGCGTCGATCTTCGTATGGAGCTCTGTGCCCAGTTTGTCGATCTTCGTATCGAGTTCCGTGCCCAGTTTGTCGATCTTGGTATGGAGTTCCGTGCCCAGTTTGTCGATCTTGGTATGGAGTTCCGCGCCCTGTTTGTCGATCTTCGTTTCCAGAGCCGTGGCCTGAGCATCCATTCGGGCGCCAAGCTGCTCTGTCCTGACGTCGATCTTCGCATGGAGTTCGGCGCCCTGTTTATCGATCTTGGATTCCAGGGCAGTGGCCTGAACATCCATTCGGGTGCAGAGTTCCTTGGTCTTGGCGTCCATCTTGGCGCCGATGATGGAGATCACGTTTTGGCCGGCCCGATTTCGCACTTCGTCGTCGGCTCGGTAGGCCACTTCAGGTTCGACGCCCGCGCTCCGCAGGGCTTGGAAAAGTGTTCCGCCCGATTCGGTCTTGGGGGAAGTCTCAGGGGATGTCACCATAGCTTTTGTCCAGTCTAGCAGGCGTTCAAATCAAGCCTAACCGCTGGCACGAAAGATCCTCCGCTGTTGGCGGAAGGCCATTTGCAACAAAGCAATTCTCGTTCCAGAAGAGATACTCATTCCAGACAGCGCTATTCCAGTGGATTCGGGGTTTTTGACACCGGCGTCGCAGCAGGTTGTCGCGTCAATTGCGAGAACGATGTCACGTTGCGGTGAGACAGAAACGAGGAGGTGGAAGTGGGAGGTGACACCTTGGGGTGGGGCTTGGGAGACTGGGATATTGGGGCGGGGTAGGGGGTTGTAGAGGGGGGGGGGGGGGGGGGGGGGGGGGGGGGGGGGGGGGGGGGGGGGGGG